>CAJXMP010000358.1 GCA_913056515.1 uncultured Lewinella sp. | reverse complement strand
AAGTCATGTCTGTATTTATCCCAATAGTCATCAAAGATATCTACCTGCTTAGCAGCAGTGACAATATCAAACTTTGTCATACCATCCTGAGCATACTCAACTAGAAATGCTGTGTATGGTAGAGACCTATCTTGTGCTAGTGTTGGATCACAATCGGAGTGAAGAACTTTACAACCTTTTCCCATCAGGAACGACCTCCCCATTGAATCTGGGGAAAAGCTTCCTCTACACAGGCGCGGGTAATTTTATATTTCTTCTGAAGATCTTTGTCTTTGGCAAGAATTAATACAGATGCTTCGCCACTCTCCAAACCTTCAAGCATTTGGATAAACAAATCTTCTCTCTTGGATTGCTTCAGTGAAGTACTGCCACCCTTAAAAAAGAGATATAGTTTACGATATTCATGCTCTAGTTTTGTATGTTCAGTACCAGCTGGAGCATCGTTAGGAGTATAAGGAACCTCTCCAGGAGGAAGCAAAGATACAACACTCTCATCGTAGTTCACAATAAGAATAGACCTCAAAGCAGGAGTATTGTAGTCCTGAAGAAGTTTAACTTTTTGTGCTTTAGTTTTAGCGTTACTAACCTTTTGTAGCACTTCAGAAATTAATAGTTTCATTTTAAAAAAATTGTATAACAGGAGAGGTCTTTTAGATATTTAGTTAGTCATCGTAATAGTCATCTTCTTCATCAGCAACGAATCGAACTGAATAAAGTTCTTCGTTAATCACCATACCATCATCATCATACATCTCAGGGTGCATTACATCATCTTTCGCTAACATATTATAGAGAAAATCATTTGCTGTCCACCCTATTGTAACACCTACTACGAAGAAAAGTCCAGTAAGCATTGTGGAAAAGAACAGAATTACTGGGGTTGACATGGCGAGCCTCCTTTTAATTAATTGCCCTCCCACGTGAATTCAAATACCAAATTGAATTTTCTTTTTAGGAGGGTGAATGTATATCTTAACTTCAAACCAGATGTTTCTGGTTTAGATTCTTTTTGGTCTTTTTTAAGTTCCCTCCTGAGCATTAGCTCAACACCTTTATTTATCTTGATATCACCACTCATTTCTTTCTACGAGATATAAGATTATTTTCAACAAACCACTTCACCGAATCAACCAACCCACCAATAGGTTCATCATCAACGACTACTTGTGGAAATGTTTGTCTGTCTGGAAACATCTCCCTAAATTCCCCAATAGAAATATCTCTTCCTACACGGATTTCTGTGTATGGAACTTCTGCTTTTTGACACAGTTCCTTTGCTTTAGCACAGTATCCACACCCAACGTTCGTGTAAATTTTGATGTCCATAATTACAATATTAAAAATTAAATGATACGCTTATCCGATCTTCATCGGTTCTGTTTTTACCGACTCCATGAAGCATGGTAGATGGAAAAATATATATCTTTCCAGTTTCGGATGATAGTTTTTTATAACCTTCACGTCCACCAGTGGTAGCAGATTTTAAGAAAACAATGTCACCCATTCCAGGTTTAGCTCTCAAATAAACAACTCCAGATCCAACATATCCAACACCATCATGACTATGGAGATGAATTACATTAGATGATCCAGGAGGATTAATATTAATCCAAAATAATTTTACAGGAAGGTTTGTCTTTTCAGAAATTGTTGTTATTAATTTGTCAACTTCATCATGATTGTCATCATAATAATTACTATGCCAACCTCCCTTGTTGCTAATTTCTATCCCAGGTGATCGTGATTTCCAGTCATAAGCATAGTCTATTACAGATTGAAAGTCAATGTTATTAATGATATCTTCGTAAAGAATATTTCCCCATAAATTATACTCTTTCATAAAAAAAGGGGGTTGAGACCCCCATAGTATACCATAGATCAGCGGCGGTGTCCACCTCTAGGCATTGGTGTACCGAAATCAGAAAATCCACCTCTAGGCATTGGTTGAACTTCACCAGGGAAGAATGGAAGTTCAGGCATTCGTGAACATGGGTTCTTTCGTGTACAACGTTTCTTTG
>CAJXMP010000357.1 GCA_913056515.1 uncultured Lewinella sp. | reverse complement strand
GAGGAATACAGATAATCCCTACTTTTAACTGCAATATGTTAGACGGCTCAAATTCTTATTTAGACACCCTTAATGAGGCACAACAAAAGCCTGTTTTACACAAAGAAGGTCCACTTATTGTGATAGCTGGTGCAGGTTCAGGGAAAACACGTGTATTGACTTATCGTATTGCTCATCTAATGGCTTCAGGGGTAGATTCTTTTTCGATTTTAGCGCTCACATTCACTAATAAAGCCGCCCGAGAAATGAAAGGACGAATTGCTGACTTAGTAGGTGAGAGTGAGGCTAAAAATTTATGGATGGGTACTTTCCACTCTGTTTTTGCTCGTATTTTAAGACAAGAAGCAGACAAGCTTGGATATCCCTCTAATTTTACGATTTACGATACTCAGGATTCCGATCGGTTGATAGCAGCAATCATAAAAGAAATGGGCCTAGACAAAGACCTCTACAAATACAAACAAATAAGAAGTCGGATTTCTGCATTTAAGAATAGTCTGATTACGGTTAAAGCGTATTTTAATGATTATGACTTGCAAGAAGCAGATGCCATGGCTAAACGCCCTGAGATGGGAGCAATTTACAAGGAGTATGTAGCGCGTTGTTTTAAAGCTGGGGCGATGGATTTTGATGATCTACTTCTACGGACTAATGAATTATTAAATCGTTTCCCCGAAGTCCTTGCAAAGTATCAAGAGCGTTTTCGTTATATCTTAGTGGACGAGTACCAAGATACCAACCACTCTCAATACCTCATCGTTAGAGCCCTTTCAGATCGTTATCAAAATATTTGTGTTGTTGGGGATGATGCTCAAAGTATATATGCTTTTAGAGGTGCAAATATTAATAATATTTTAAACTTTCAAAAAGACTATCCAGATGTTATTAAAAATTCATCAAAAAAAAGAAATGCTATAGCAAGAGTTGCTGGTGGTGTTCCTGCTATGTGTGATGGAATTACTCAGGGTGAGCCTGGAATGGAGCTTTCATTATTTAGCAGAGATGTAATTGCCTTATCTACTGCTGTAGCTTTTTCTCATAATGTTTTTGATGCTGGTATATGTCTGGGTGTGTGTGACAAAATTGTACCTGGATTAGTTATAGGCGCTCTTTCATTTGGACACTTTCCAATTGCCATGCTTCCTGCTGGACCCATGCCTACTGGAATTTCAAATGAAGAAAAATCAGCTAACAGAAAAAAGTATGCAAGCGGAGAAATAGATAGGTCTGCATTGATATCATCTGAACAATCTGCATATCATACTTCTGGAACTTGTACTTTTTATGGTACAGCAAACACTAATCAGTTAATTATGGAAGTCATGGGTCTTCAACTACCAAGTGCATCATTTTTTCAACCTAACACTAAAGAGAGAGAATTATTAATAGATAAAACTGTCGAATGCATTTTAGACCTAAAAGAAAAAGATATAAAAATGGGTGAAATGCTCGATTCAAAGAGTTGGGTTAATGCTATTGTTGGTTTAATTGCTAGCGGTGGGTCTACAAATTTAGCAATTCACTTAATAGCGATGGCTGAGGCTGGTGGTTTTAAAATAACTATAGAAGATATTGATGAGATAGCATCTATTACACCAATAATTGCAAACGTATATCCCAATGGAACAGCTGATGTAAATGAATTCCATAACTCAGGAGGTGTTGCAGCATTCATTGGCTCTCTTCTTGATGGTGGTTATTTATTTGAAGATGTTCAAACTCTTCTTGGTCATGGGTTGGGTGTATATAGAAATAAATTAGAGATTCAAGATGAAAGTCTAGTATGGAAAGATAAATCAATAATTCTAGATCAAAGCATTATTAGAGATATTAATAATCCTTTTAGACAAACTGGTGGATTGAAATTAATAAATGGAAACATTGGCAAAGGAGTCATTAAAACCTCTGCACTAAAAAATCCTGATAAGGTTATTAAAGCTCCTGCAGTTGTATTTGATGATCAGGAAGACGTTTTAAAAGCCTTTAATGAAGGTGAATTAAATAAAAATCTAATAATTGTAGTAAGAGGCCAGGGTCCGTCA
>CAJXMP010000356.1 GCA_913056515.1 uncultured Lewinella sp. | reverse complement strand
TTTGAGAAATGGAATGAGTTATTTGATAGAACAATAGATGTGAATCTTAAAGCACCTTCACTTATTTTTAAAGAATTAATAAAGTATAAAAGAGCAAATAATATAAAATCTAGATTGAGATTTATTAATATTGCTTCAAGAGCTGCATTCAGGGGTGAGCAAGAGGATTATATTTCATATGCTTGCTCTAAGGGAGGAATGATTTCGCTTACAAAAACTATGTCAAGATCTTTTGGAGAAACTGACAATATTGTAGCAATTAGTATTGCTCCTGGATTTGTTAGAACTGAAATGGCTCAAAGTTTTATTGATAAACATGGAGAGGATGTTGTAAAACAAGGAATTACTTTAGATAGGTTAACAGAGCCAAAGGATATATCACCATTAGTATCACTAATAGTTTCTGGCCAAATGGATCATTCAACTGGTTCAACAATAGATGTGAATGGTGGAAGTTTCTTAAGATAAATCTTTTATTAACATTGAATTAATAATCAATTATTATATTTAGATTAATCTTAAATCAATTATAATGAAAAAATTATTTACTTTATTAAGTGTTATAGCACTTACTTTTACTAATCTTAATGCCCAGGATCAAGTTTACTGGGAAGATGTTCATATTGTTGTTAAACCTGGTGATGCTCCAATCGTTCTAGGACTAATGGATGACTTCTATTCTAGTATTGAGATGCCAGAGGGGACATCTGTTTCTCTATTGGGTATCTTTAATAAGTCTGAATGGACTGAAGCAACTCATATATTAAGTTTTATTGGTCCTGCAGAAGGCCTTGCAGAGCTTAGAGATCTTAGGTCTGGAGATGCTTATACTACATATAACAATAGTATAACTAGTGTTGCAAAAATTGTTGCAATCAAACAAGGGAACACTTTAATTAGAGTTCCTGGAGAAAATTCTGAAGTATGGTCATCTCAAGAGTGGTCATTTTATGTAGATGATGCAGTTGCTTTTGGAAATGCTTTTGCAGAATTAATGAAGAATGTTGATTCAAGCGGTTATGTCTCTCTAGGACAATATACTGCAGGTGAAAGAGGAGAGACTCATTATATTTATGCTAATTATCCTGATTACACATCTCAATTAAAAACTAACGTTGATACTTTAAAAGAACAAGAAGCTTTTGTTAAATTTCTAGAAAAAATTGGACCTATCTCAACTTATCGTGGTTCAGTTACACACAGACCACTCAAAGGTTGGAATTAATCTAATCAAATAAATCAAAAATTATGAAAAAAATTATTTTATTATTTACAATCTCAATTTTAAGTTTTACTCAATTAAACGCTCAAGATAAGTCATATTGGGCATGTATGAATGTTACAGTAGATAACATGGGGCAATCACAGTTTGTTGAAGCTTTAGATAATTTTATGAACTCAGAAGTTGGTAAGCAAATGCCTTTTACTGTAGCTCTTTTCGAAATAGCATTTACTAACGGAGATCTAAGCTCAACCCATCAACTATGTTTTGTTGGACCAAATGCCTCATCTTTTGCTTCATGGGGGTCAGGACCTCCTCCATCTATAGAGGGTATGGCATTATTTATGGCTATTAATGAATATGTTGAGTTTGATCAAGTTATTTTAGGCTCTCCATTAATCTTTGATCCGTCAAATTTAGACAATGGATTTTCTGTTGTATGGGCTATGAGTGTTTCAGATCCTGCAAAATATGCTAATGCTTTTGTTGAATTTAATAATTCAACAACTGCTACTTTTGAATTACATGAAGCTGTAATTGGTGCTCAAAAAGGCGTTACACATTATATTGTTGCAAGACAAACTAATCTTGGAACTTGGTTGCAAGGTAGAGAAGAAGTTTTTGAATCAGGAGCAGTTGCGAAATTTCAGGCTGCTAGCGCAGGAAATGCAGAAATTCTATTTAACACCGGATATAATCTAGTGAAACAATATAATTAGACAATAAGTTTTTATACTTTAAAAAATTAAACCCTCCATTTATGGAGGGTTTTTTTTTAAATTGCATTAAATCGTTTCAAATGGTAAAAAAATATATTCTATCA
>CAJXMP010000355.1 GCA_913056515.1 uncultured Lewinella sp. | reverse complement strand
TATCCTATAGTTTCTATTGAAGATGGTATGGATGAAAACGATCGAGAGGGTTGGAAAATACTAACCGATTTAATGGGATCACGTTGTAAACTCGTTGGAGATGATCTTTTTGTAACAAATGTAGATGAGTTGCAAAAAGGCATTGACGATAATATCGGAAATTCAATTTTGGTTAAAATTAATCAAATAGGAACCATAACTGAGACCTTAGAAACTATTAAATTAGCTAATGCAAATAATTACTCAGCTATCATGTCTCATCGTTCAGGTGAAACCGAAGATAACTCTATTTCTGATTTAGCCGTCGGCTTGGGTGTAGGGCAGATCAAAACAGGCGCGCCCTGCAGATCTGATAGAAATGCCAAATACAATAGGTTGCTTTGGATTGAAAATGATTTCCCAGAAATAAAATATGCAGAGTTCAATCTGGATTAGTATTCATACTGCTATATCCATCTTTATTTTATTAGGTTTATTTTGGGCACTCTATATAGGAAACGAAGGAGTTGCGCTTAATGATGAACTGCGAAGTGAACAAGCTGCTTTACAAGTCCAATTAGAAAATCTTATGGATCAAAATAGAAACCTTGAAAATCAAATCAGAGAAATGCAAAACTCAGATCTTTACATTGAAGCATTTGCAAGAAGTAAGCTTGGATTGGTGAAGCAGGGAGAGGAGTTTATTCCAAACAAGGACCTTCAATCCAATGAGCCAAACTAAATTTTCAGTCATTGTTCCTGCGGCAGGAACTGGCACACGCTTTAAATCAAACATGCCAAAACAATATTCTGGATTAGGCGGCACCACTGTTTTAGAGCAGACTGTAAATTCTTTTACTTCTCATGAAGCAGTTACAGAGGTGATCTTAGCAATTTCCGAATCTGATAGTTTTTTTCAGAATCTTATTTTTGAGAATCATGAAAAAATTAAAGTTGTGTCTGGAGGTCAATCCAGACAAGATTCAGTAAATAATTGTCTTGTAGCAGTTGACCAAGACATCGATTATGTAATTGTTCACGATGCTGTGAGACCATTTTTTTCTATTGAAACAGCCCTTAATCAAATTCAGCACCTCAAAGAATTTGATGGAGCAGTCCCAGTAATTGGAATTCCTGATAGTCTTAGGTCTGGTGAAGGAATGAAGCCAGTTGATAGGTCAAGCATTTTTGCAGTTCAAACCCCACAAATCTTTAAAAAAAGCTCTCTACAAGATGCTTTTTCAAAAAAAATTGAGGATAGCTTTGATTTTACGGATGAATCTCAATTACTTGAAGCGTATGGATACAAGATTAAATTTTTTGAAGGCGAGCCTGCTAATAAAAAAATTACATACCCAAGCGACCTTTATTCAATGCCATCTATGGATCATAGGTTTGGGCGCGGGATAGACTATCATTTGTATAAGCCTGGGAGTGGATTTTTATTAGGAGGAGTTCAAATTGATTCAAATTATGAAATTGTTTCTCACTCCGATGGAGATGTATTACTTCACGCTTTAGCTGATTCTATTTTTGGTGCAATAGGATTAAGGGATATTGGATTTTATTTTCCTGATTCAGACCCATTAAACAAAAACCTCGATAGCAAAATTATTTTAAATAAAGCCTTAGAGTTATTAAAAAATAAAAATGTTAAATTGAATCAAATTGATATAACTATAGTTTGCGGCGTTCCTAAAATAAGCCCCTATGTGGATGCAATCAAAGAATCGTTGAGTATTTTGTGTAATGTTGCCTCCGAAAACATATCAATAAAGTCCACTACCACAGAAGGGCTTGGAGGAATTGGACATGATAAAGGAATTGCAGTTTTTGCATTAGTATCAGTTTTTAAATAATGGCTATTTTGCTTACCAACGATGATGGATTTAATGCATTAGGCATTCAAGAAATATATAAGAAACTCAAATTAGAGGATGATATTAAGATAGTTGCCCCTAAAGACAACTGCAGCGGGATGAGTGCTTCAATAACCCTAAAGAAAGATATTCATTTAGAAAAAGTTGATAGTTCAAGCTACATAGTAGATGGAACACCTGCAGATTG
>CAJXMP010000354.1 GCA_913056515.1 uncultured Lewinella sp. | reverse complement strand
AAAAAACCCCAAATGGGATTTAATCCGAATTCTTAAAGAAAGAATATTTTTCTATGCTTATCAAAATCTACACAATTCCCTTAATTACAAAAAAAGCCTAAGACAATTATGTCTCAGGCTTTTCTTTTGTTGAATAATAGGATTCTTATTTAGTCACCGTAATATCACCAGCAAGTTGGATAACATGACCGTCAACAAACGCTACTTCAATAGAATAAACATAGGTTCCAGATGTAACTAATTGCCCATCAAAAGTACCGTCCCATCCGTAACTAGGATCATTAACTGGAAAATGTTCTTGCGTGAACACACATGCTCCCCAACGATCATAAATTTTAAATTGAATGACCTCTTCAACCTTATCTCCACCTTGGACCATTAGAATATCGTTCACCCCATTTCCATTAAAAGAAGCTATGTTTGGCACAAAAACATCATAATTCTTCCGAACTAAAATCTGGACAGTTTCGTAAGCAGTACAATTACCTGAAACGAATTCAACAGTGTAAAGCACACTTTGATCAGGAGTAATCCAAGTAGACAAACAAGTGTCACAAGAAACAAAATCGGAAGGAGTCCAATTAATTGAATCTAAGGAGTCAACATCGATATTGATATATCCAGCAATAAAGACAGAATCTCCTATTCCTAATTCATTATGCTCAAAAGAACTGTAATCTGCATTTAAAAACAATTCAAGAGGAGCTGGTTCATCAATCTGTAAAGTAGCTACGGAAGTACATCCAAAAGCATCTTGAACTTCAACAGTATGTTTGCCAGGAGGTAAATTAATCATCTGATAAGCATCATCAAATGCTCCTCCATCAAAACTAATTAAATAAGGTTCAAATCCGCCCGAAATCGTATCCACTATAATCTGTCCATCAGTGAATCCATGGCAATCTACATCAACTACAGTAACTGATGGAATAGGAACATCTATAAATGCATCAATCTTAATCTCATTATCATTTATGCAACCCGTTTCCAAGTCAACAACCTCTAAAATATAGGTACCCGCGTCCTCAATACTTAGCTGTACTGAATCACTTAAGATGATATTCAAATTACTTTGTTCTGCCCATTGAAATCCAAGATTTCCACCATCAATAGTACTTAATTCCACAGATGTATTCACACATGAAATAGTATCAAAGCCCATGATATTAGCTTCTGGTAATTCGTTAATCAAAACTTCAACTCTAGCAGTATCATCTAGGCAAGGTGCCCCTGAACTAACCAAATATTCAAAAGAGTATAAGCCTGCTTGCTCATTAAAGGTATTAAATGTTCCACTGCCAGGGTCAAATCCACCGTCGGACACATCAATTGATGTTTCGAACCATACCCCTCCTGGATCAGGGTTAGCAATCATATCATTCAAATTCAATGACTCATTTTCATCCAAACATATAGCATAGAGGGCAGGCGAAATTCCCGCATCCAACTGTCCCAGTAATTCTATACTCAATGAATTAGTTAATTGGCATCCCGCTGGTGCAGCTTGTATATATTCAAGTTCTACTTCATAATATCCAGGTGCACTTCCAGATAAATCTAAAGTTGAACCAATCAAACTTGGATTAACATAAGATCCAATAGGTGGAATTAAAGCTAAAGACCATTCCACGGATACGGTATTATCTATCAAGTAATCCGCTAAATCTAATAAAGCTTCACTGTTGCAAAGTACGTCTGGAAGATTTACAGACAAATCTGGACAAGTACAATCATTCACTGTTAAACTGATAATTTCGGAAACCTCTTCACATGGAGCAATTGCAGAATTACTATGGACAGCAAACTGATATATACCTGGTGTGGTGTTATTTAAATCAATATTGGGCAAGGTTCCAGCAAATACACAATTATCTATATTCTCCCATACTATATCACCTGAACTATTTACAATCCATTGAGACAAATCTATAGTAGTAGTATTACCTGATTCTGTGCTATTACATACTTCCGCCTCAGGTTGTACAACTAAAGTTGGAGTATCGTGTACCGTGATTACATGAGTAGCACCAGCATTTCCTATACAACCCTCTTCACCTTCAAT
>CAJXMP010000353.1 GCA_913056515.1 uncultured Lewinella sp. | reverse complement strand
ATCCGAGTCTTATCTGCTGCTGCTGTTGAAAAAGCAAACTCCGGACATCCTGGAATGCCTATGGGTATGGCAGAAGTAGGAACTGTTTTATTTAAGAATGTTCTAAAAATTTCAAATAAACATCCTGAATGGATTAATAGAGATAGGTTTGTCTTAAGTGCTGGACATGGTTCGATGCTACTTTATAGCCTGCTTCATTTCAGTGGTTATGACATTTCAATTGATGACATTAAACAATTTAGACAATTGGGTTCAAAAACTGCTGGTCATCCTGAAGTTGACACATCATTAGGTATTGACATCACAACAGGTCCACTTGGCCAAGGATTTGCAACTGGAGTTGGACTAGCTTTAGCTGAATCTTATCTGTCTGAAGTACTAGGAAAAGACATTATTGACCACTATGTGTATGGAATAGTTTCAGATGGAGATTTGATGGAAGGAGTTTCCTTTGAAGCTGCAGAATTAGCCGGTGTATGGAAATTAGGAAAATTGATATATATTTTTGATGACAACAATATATCTATTGACGGAAGTGTAGATAAAGTATCTATCACAAATCAAAAGAAGAAATTTGAATCAGTGGGGTGGCAAGTTTTAGAAATCGATGGTCACAATGAATCTGAAATTACTAGAGCTATAAACTTAGCAAAAGAAGAAACCAAAATGCCTTCTTTAATTATTGCTAAAAGCACAATTGGTAAATACGCACCAAATAAACAAAACACAAGCTCAATTCATGGCGCACCACTTGGTGGTGACGAGATGGAATTATTTCTCAATGAAGTTAGTTGGGAAGGAGATCTTTTTGAGCATGATAAAGATGTATATGAATATTTTGCAGAAAAAAGACTAGAAGACGAAAAAAAATATGAAGATTGGAAACTTAATCTAGATAAAAAATTAAAGAAGGACAAATCATTCAAAATAATGTGGGACCAATTTTGTTCAAATGAATTAATATTCCCAGAAAATTTTGAAATATATGATGGTGCAACCAGGGTAACAGGAGGTAGTTACTTAAACTTGATTGGTTCAAAAAATAAATTTGTGCTGGGAGGCTCTGCTGATCTTGCAGCTTCTACTAAGCAAGTTTTAAGTGATAATACATATTCAAGTGAAAATAGAATTGGACAAAATATTGATTTTGGAATTAGGGAACACGGCATGGCTGCTGTAGTAAATGGAATTAACCTTCACAGTAATTTGTTTGCTTATGGTTCAACTTTTTTAGTATTTTCTGACTATATGCGGCCAAGCATCAGGCTAGCTTCACTTATGAATTTAAATTCTTCATATATATTTACACACGATTCATTATATTTAGGAGAAGATGGGCCGACTCATCAACCTATTGAGCATCTTATGTCCTTAAGGTTAATTCCTGGTTTAGATGTCATAAGACCTTCAAATAGTGTAGAAATTCTTTACTCCTATAAATATCTTTTTTCAAATACACAAAATCCTAAAGTTCTCTCTTTAACTAGGCAAAATTTAGAATATCTAGATTTTTCAATAGATTACGAAGAATTTCTAAATGGTGGTTATGTTGTTTCGGAAGGAAATGATATTACAATTTTTGCTTCTGGTTCTGAGTTAAATGTAGCATTTGATTTAAAAGATAGGTTAAATAATTATTCTGTCAAGATAGTTAGTGTGCCTGTTCTTAATAAGCTTACTCCTGAAAATGCATTGTTATTAAATAGCACAAAGTTTACTTTTACATTAGAGCTTGGTAAATCAATAGGCTGGGGTGACTATATTGGAGATATAACTGAATCGATTAGTATAGAATCTTTTGGAAGTTCAGCACCTCAAAGCGATTTAAGTAAATATTTTAAAGTAGATGTTGAATCAATAGAAAAAAGAATAAAAAGCTACTTGATTTAACAGCCTGTATATTTTTTCATTTCAGACTTAGTTCTATTTCCAGCCACACCGTCAGGAATCAATCCTACTTTCCTTTGGAATGCTTTAATTGCTTCCTTAGTGTAAGACCCTATTTTTCCATCTATTATTCCAGGATTAAATCCATTATTAGCTAAGTATGTTTGGATATCAGTAA
>CAJXMP010000352.1 GCA_913056515.1 uncultured Lewinella sp. | reverse complement strand
AAACCAAAAGAGGAGAATCCCAATTCCAGCGATAGGCAGCTTCTCCATCTCCCGGCATAGGTTGAATAGGCACCTTCTCTCCCGAAGCTTTGTCATAACGCACAATCCACCCATACTGTGCCTGTGCATATGTAATATTTGGATTTTCCCAATCTGTGGCCGATTCAAAACCATCACCTCCATTGGTAATGAACCAATCTGAATTTAAAATACCAGAAGCATTTATTGTTGCCGAAGGCCCACCCATTGAATTATTGTCTTGCGTTCCTCCGTAAATGTTATAAAAAGGATAATCATTATCTGTAGCTACCTTGTAGAATTGGATAATGGGAATATTGGCATAGTAACGCCACTCTTTAGCATGGGTATAGGTCTCATAAACACCTCCATCACATCCTACAACCCAATGATTTGTATTCGTAGGATCAATCCATATACAATGATTATCTACATGTTTTCCTTTCTCTCCAGTTCTTTTAAAGTTTTTACCCCCATCTTCAGTATGATGAAGGTAGGTATTCATTGAGAAAACTTTGTCCACATTCTTCGGATCGCAAAATATTTCCTGATAATAATTTCCACTCGTAGAATAGCTACTTTGTTTACTCCAATTTTCTCCCTTATTGGTCGATTTATAAAAACCATTTTTGCCATATCTGGCCTCAACAATCGCATAAACAACATTTGGGTCTGCAGGTGAGATTGCCATACCTATCCTACCCATATATCCCGCAGGTAACCCTTTATTGATTTCTCTCCAAGTTTCACCCCCATCTGTGGATTTATATAATCCTGACTCTGGCCCTCCACTGATAAAAGTCCATTCTCGTCTTCTACGCTGGTGAGCGGAGGCATACAAAACATTTGGATCTGATGGGTCGATATGAACCTCGGCGATTCCTGTGTTTTCAGAAATTTCAAGAGTTCGTTTCCAAGTCGTTCCGCCATCTGTAGATTTATAAACACCTCGTTCACCTCCACTACTCCACAATGGGCCATATGCTGCGACCCAAAGTGTGTTTTCATCATTAGGATGAATTACAATGCTTCCAATATGTTCACTACTTTTTAATCCCATATTTTTAAATGACTTTCCTCCATCTAATGATTTGTATACACCGTCACCATAAGATACGGATCTCTGATTATTATTTTCTCCGGTACCTACCCAAACCGTATTGTGATTTGTTGGAGCTACCTCTACACAACCAATAGAATACGAACTGTATGAATCAAAAATGGGGTTGAAAGTAATTCCATGATTTTCAGTTTTCCATAAACCTCCCGATGCTGTTGCTATGTACCATGTATCTGTATTTGAAGGATGAATCGCCAAATCTGAGACCCTTCCTGAGGTAAGAGCTGGACCAACCAATCTGAACTTGAAATGCGATACGGTACTGGCTTCTATTGAATTTTTCTCCTGTGCGCAAGCGGAAATGGCCACTGCAAAAAATAATACGCTTAAAAATTTCATTTGATAAATTTTAATTTTTGGTAAAATAAATAAGATTGATAAAAAGGTTTTAATGAATGGTAATGTTTGTCACATATGATTTATCCATGTCTTCAACGTGAATCATATAAATGCCAGGACTTGAATTGATCTGAATTTCTTGCTTTTTTTGGAGTAAATCACCTTTCCAAACCAAACGACCATCAGGTGACATTACTTTTACTTTGGGATTTGATAATTCATGTGAAATGGTAAATAAGCCATTATTTGGATTTGGATATACCGAAAATGGGAGTTCCAATTGATCGACCCCACTTAGCTGACCAGATACATTAATATTATCCATAAAAAAGTTATTTCCCCAACCGTTTATTCCTACAAAACGTAAGGCCACATTTTGACCAACATATGGTATAAGGTCTACATAATTGTCAACAGACCAATCGGCACAATCTTGAGGATACCACTCATCATTTGTGCTAGGAACAGTTATCAAATCATCACCAAAAGCATAAAACAAGGTGTCATAGGTATCCCAGCAGTCAGTACTCGCGTCAATTCTAAAGCCGTCTTCGTAGGAACCTCCCCACTTCGTGTAAGCATAGTCAAATTCAAGATATGCACTCACCG
>CAJXMP010000351.1 GCA_913056515.1 uncultured Lewinella sp. | reverse complement strand
TTAGACATACCATAAAGAGTGTATCCAATCATTCCTAATGCGAGAGAGAATACAATAATGAATAGTATTGTAAAAAAGGTTTCCATAAATCAAATATAGCACATTTCAGCTATGATTATATAGCTAAACTTAATTTTTGCTGAACATATTGAACAATCTCAAGTGCAATATTGGACTTAGATGCTTTTTCAAGCCCTTCAAAACCTGGCGCAGAATTGACTTCACAAATTCTGTATCCTTCTTTGTCAATTAACAGATCCACTCCAGCAATATCCAAGTTTAAGATATTCGCACATTGTATAGCTAAGAACTCTGCATCACTATCAAGCTCTATTGGTTTTGGAAGTCCTCCTCTAGTGATATTAGCTCTAAAGTCCCCATCTTTAGATTGACGCATAAAGGCACCAACAATTTTCCCTCCAACAAGAAATATTCTAATATCTGTTCCAGCCTTGTGGCCGATGAACTCTTGAATAAGTAAGTTGGTTTTATCGTCAACTTCCATTACTACATCAACTAATTGTTCAAGATTTGATGGTTTTTCAGCCAAATAAACCCCTTTACCATGCATTCCGCTTAAGGTTTTTACAACAACAGGAAATCCAATTCTTTTTTTTATGTAATCAATATTGATTGGATGTTTAGTTAGCATAGTTCTGGGAGTTGGAATATTTTCTTGTGCTAATATTTGCATGGTATACAGCTTATCTTTGGCGCTTGAAATTGCCTCAGAACTATTAATTAGCAATACTCCTAATTTTTCTAAATGTCTAAGGACTGCTGTAGAATACGAACTAATCTTACTTCCCATCCTAGGAATAACAAAGTTAGGCAGAACTGTATATTCGTTACCAACCTGAATAGATTTCCTATCCTCTCTTGTCACATAAATATCAATGATCCTAGGATCTACAATAAAGCATTCAATACCTGCTTTTTTAAACTCTTTAACAATTTTTTTGGTCTCATACGATGGTTTTTCCGCAGTTGATAGTAGCCAGCCCTTCATTGAATATTCCTTTTTTGTTGGTTAAAAAATCGACGGAATATCATCTAAAAAATTGATAATGCAAATAGAAATTTTTTTAAAAAGAAATTTATTGTTCTTCGAACAATAGTTCGTCTGATTTGCGTACTTTGGTTTTGTACTGATACTTATCATTAGATGTTCTGTAACCTACTGGCAATAAGACGACAGATGTTAGGTTTTGTGCTTTTAAATCAAGAATTAAATCTACTTCATCTGACTTAAAACCCTCCATAGGACACGAGTCAATACGCATATCAGCACAACCTACCATGAGCTGACCTAGTGCAATATAACACTGCTTTTTAAGCCATTCTGCTTGACGATTGGGCTCCATTTTTAAAATACTTTTTTTAGCTCCATCACCGTACTTATCAATACTTTCTTTATTATAACTATCATCATTAGATCTTGTGTTATGGAACTGAGCAATCATTTGATCGATATCTTCTTCACGTACATTGTTGTAGCTACAAAAAATAAACAAATGCGAGCAATCCACAATTTGGTCTTGACTGTAGGCAGCAGGTGATAATTGTTGCTTTAATTTGGGGTCAGTGATTACAAAGATTTTATAAAACTGAAATCCCCAAGATGATGGAGACAGCTTTACAATTTCTTTTAATTTGACTATATCTTGGTCTGAAATGGACTTTGAAGAATCAAACTTGGTGGTAGCATACCTCCAATTTAAGCTATCAGTTAAGCTCACTGGACACCTATTTCAGGATATTTGAGTGCTATGACAACAATTGCAGTAATGATCATGATTAACAATAATGTTAAAATAACTACCTTTAAAATAGTTGCTTCAGATAATTCTTCTAATTTCATAACTATCCTTCTACAAAATCCTTCAGCCACTGTTCATAATCTTTATCAACCTTTGAAGTTTGAATCGTTGAAATTTCAGGTATTTCATAATTATGATGCTCTTTAATGATTTTATAAACTTTATCTTCCAGCTTTTCAGTTGTTTTTATTAATAAGATTACCTCTCTTGCCTCTGTAATTCTTCCATCCATAACATACTTAGATCTCATTCGGGGAATCATATTT
>CAJXMP010000350.1 GCA_913056515.1 uncultured Lewinella sp. | reverse complement strand
CTTGTACACTACTAGGTGACCCCAAAAAAGTACACATATTAAACTTCGTTCAAATGTCAGTCTTCAAATTTTTCAACAAGTTCAAATGGACCATTATTAATGATGTCCATTAAAATTGGTTCAGCACCAGCCCAGTCTCCTTGATAGATTTTAGCTTTTGCTAAATAGGCTTTTGCCGCCCAGCTTGTAGCACGACCTACCTCAGATTGAGATGCAGGAAGTGCAGAAGCAGCATCTGAAAAATCTTGCTCAATTTGGGCCCAGATTTGTCCAGTGTTTGGAACTTTGGAAGCTTCTAAGTCGTCTAAGCTGAAGTTTGCTTCACCTACATACTTAGGAGTTCTGTACATCTTCTGCATTTCAAAGTGTTGCCATCCACGGATGAATTTAGCTTCACCTACGATTTCAGCAGCTCTTGCTGGAGATATGTCTTCTGCTTCAGCAGAACTTAAGATAACGTCATTGGCTCTTGCCACACCCCAGTACCCTGAACGCCATTTATCGCGGTTGTGTACGTTGAATGTGTTAAAGTCATACGTTTCGATAAACGAGTGTTCAGGCTGGTCTCCTGCGTCAGTTCCTTTTAATGCGTTATCAGATGAAATAGCACCAAAAATCCATGACCATGTAGAATAGTACCATGTACCTCCACCGTCCATACCTGTACCTTGTAAAGTACGGTAGGCAGAGATTAATTTCCCTTCAACTCCAGCTGCGTTATTCAACGCAGGTCCAGATAGCGAAGCCTGTGGCTCCTTTGTTAAAAATTCTTCAGAACATGCTGCAGTAAGTGCAACAATTGCTAAAGAAGCGATTAATAGATTTTTTAAATTTTTCATTTTAAAAATAATTATAAATTAAAATAATGATAGATTCAATCCTACTGTAAGTGTTCTCGACACTGGCATAAATCCTCCGTCATATCCTAACTGAATATCATTACCTGTCTGAATTTCAGGGTTAAGCCCAGAATAATTCGTAACAGTTAATAGGTTTTGACCTTGGAAATAAATTTGTCCTCCACTGATGCCTAAGGTTTCGTTTAATGCATCATCGAAAGCATATGTTAGCTGTACATTTCTTAATCTAAAGTAAGAACCGTCTTCAATCAAATAAGTAGAAGTTCTACTACTAATTTGATCATTTGCATCCATTATTGGAGAAGTTGCATCAGGATTCGCAGCAGTCCACTGTGCTCTTGGCGCAGAAGGATTTGCTGGTTGCCATGCTTCTTCTAAAGCTCTTCTGGATCTGTTTCCTTGGAAAGTATTAAAGTCAGCAAAATAACGGACATAGTTATAAACGTCATTTCCTTGAACTCCGTTACCAAAGACATTCAGATTGAAGTTTTTATAAGCTACATTCAAATTAATACCATATACGAAGTCTGGGTGAGGATTACCGATAATAGTTCTATCCGCATCACTGATTTCACCATCGCCGTTAGTATCTGCATATTTGAACTTACCAGGAGCATTATATCCTGTAGATCCATAAGGTGCCCATGCATCAGCCTCAGCTTGAGATTGGAAAATACCAACAACCTCAAAACCGTATAGTGAAGAAATTGGACTTCCTACCTCAGTAATATTTAATGCAGGTACCCTTCTGTTAGATCCAAAAATAGGAGTGTCAAACTCATCTAGCTTAACAACTTCATTTCTATAAGTTGAGATATTACCTCCAAGAGAAACTCTTATATCACCAAACTCCTCCGTATAATTGATTGCAAAATCAATTCCTTCATTATACATTTCTCCAACATTTACAGCCGGTGCTCCTGCATCTCCAGCAGAATAAATTACAGGGACTGTAAGAAGTAAGTCAGAAGTCGTTCGGTTCCAAAGGTCTAATTCAACAAATAACTTTTGATCTACTAGTGAAGCATCCAGTCCAATATTATTAGATACCGTTGCTTCCCATTTGGCATTAGGATTTCCAAACTGTGCTGGATCATATCCTAGTGTAGCAGTAGAAGCATTACCATCAATTGGGTAACTAGAGTTGTAAGATGCTGATCTAAACTGAGTATAGGCATTATAGTCTCCAATTTCTTGGTTACCTGTTTTACCCCATCCATAACGAAGTTTTAAATCATCAATCCAAGA
>CAJXMP010000349.1 GCA_913056515.1 uncultured Lewinella sp. | reverse complement strand
TCTTAATACGGGTTTAGATGGTATGTTTAGACCTATGGCCAATACCTCATTTGAAGAACAGTTTGCTCCCAGTTGGGACTCAGAAAGCTATTATGGGGTGGATTACAAACACTTGGATTCGGATGGTAATGGTGTAGTATTAGAGGAGGATATAGATGTGATATTTGATAATTACGCTATGTCATCAGGTATCACCAATGTAAATTATGAGGAACTCGAAGGCTTTAGTATAGTTATTGATTTTGAAAAAGATGAGGTTGAAATTGAGGACAGTTATAATGGGGAGAACTTTTTATTGCCTTTTTCAATAGCTATAGAAGGAGATTCTTATAATCAGTTGACAGATGTCGTAGCTGTTAATTTTGAAGTTACCTTTTCTGAAACGGACTTTATAGATGCTTCCACAATAACACTTAAACAGAATGACCCAGCATTCTTCATCGATGATGAGGAAATCCCTAACAGGGTGTTTAAGAGTGATTTATCAGCTAATCAAACTATGGATTTTGCGCTTGCTTCATTGGCCCCAGGAGGGAAGAATGGACTTGGCCAATTTGGTTATGTGGAGTTTATCATTATTAGTGATATCATTGGTGGTCGCGCTGAAGTTGAGATTCCGTTTAATATTAGAATTAAAAACTTCTTGCTACACAAGTCAGACGGCAGTATCTGGAGTATTCCTACCGAACAAACTACGGATGATTTAATCTTCATCAATACGACCAGTACATCTGCTCCATCAAAGCTGGCAGATGCTTCAACACTTTTAATCAGTCCTAACCCAGCTCAGGAAGAAATATTACTTTCTTGGGATGCTGATTTGGATTCCGATACTGGTTTATTAGAAATCAGCGATGTGAATGGGAAGCAGTGGCTTTCTAAATTAGTGGCTGGATCTTCCGATAAGTTGAATGTATCTGAGCTGCCTACAGGTGTTTATGTACTTACCCTTCAAACTGCAAATCGACTAGAACGTCAGCAACTTATTGTGGAGTAATTTGAATTAAGTAATCTTAATGACAAATTATTGCCCAATTTACTGTTTATAGGCTTTTTAAGGCCAATAAACTGTATAATCTTACTATTTAACACTATATATTTAAAAAAAACATAGATTTATTTTCGCAAACAAATAAAATTAAATTATGTTTGTGTCGAAACGAATTGAAGGAATTATGAGTGTACACCCAATCAAGTCCATTCTGATTTTTCCTTTATAAGATTTTAATTCCATTCCCATCGCCTTTAATATTTTGTATAGCCTAGGTTATACAAAGCAGGATATTTATGTCCTATTGAAAATGACCTTCTAAGCGTAGGAGGTTTAGTTTGGCTAATTTTTTTTCTTAATAGCTATTAAATTTTAATTAATCTTATGAAAAACGCGAATTTTACAAACCTTCGCACACTGCTAGTAGCAGTAATCGCGTTGTTCGCTACTGCAGCTAACGCACAGTTAGCATGTAACGACAACGTGCAGGTTTCAGTGGATCCGACTGCGGATTTCACCTGTACCGTAGAGCTTTCCGCTGATGCGATCCTTGAAGGAACGAACAACGGAACGTACACACTTACCATCATGGATGGTTTGAACCCAGTAGCTTCTGGTGTTGATGTAGTGTCTTTTGATGCTAATCCATACCTAGGAGAAACTTTGACTGTAAAAGTTGAAGAAGGAGTTAACTCTTGTTGGGGATCAATCGTAGTTGAAGACAAAGTGGCACCAATCTGTGACCTTGTTGAAGATTACACTATCGATTGTACTATGGATGTTCCAGATGCAAACGATGCTTCACACCCTTATTACCCTTCTTTTGCAGACAACTGTTCAGTTGCTTCAATCACTTTAGGTGATGAATTCTATGCAGAGGATGATATCTGTGAAGATATTCAGATCATTCGTGTATGGTATGCAACAGATGCTTCTGGTAACACAACAAATACTCCTTGTTTCCAGACAATTACACAGGTTCAAGCGGATGTAGTTTTACCAGTTAATTTGGATTTCTCTTGTGCTGACTATGACATCACAGATCTTGATCCAGACCTAACAGGATGGCCTACTAACACGCAGGATGCAGCTTGTATGTATTCTGTTAATTACACAGAT
>CAJXMP010000348.1 GCA_913056515.1 uncultured Lewinella sp. | reverse complement strand
ATAATAAATTATTGATTCTGATGGTTAAGAAATACAATATAGGAATTAAAACCTTCACTCATAAGCGAATTAATACTTCAGGCCTTTTTATATTCATTTAAAGTCTTGCTACTTTAATAGCTTAGTGACCAATTACGTTTTAAAGTAATGAAAAGGGGTATTCTACTAATCATCCAACTAATCTGTTTCGTATCAATGCATGCTCAAGTCAAGAGCCATGAAGGATATGATTATATGATAGCAGGATCTCCAAGTCCTCAAACCCTTGACTCATGTATCATTTATCCCCCCTCTGTTCAAATCTTCCAGTCGGATAGTATTAGACTTACAGCCGGAATTGACTTTGAAATCAAAGAAAATAAGATTCAATTCCTTCAAGACCGCTGGCAAAAAGGGCAAACCTTTTTTCTGACCTGTGATTGCGTAATCACCCTTGGGTTAGAAAAACCTCAAAGCTTATTAGACACCACCATACTAGAAGATTCCTACAGATTGATCCAGTCTATAGAACCAGAGATAGGTAGCTTTGATCCCTTCAATAATGGTAGAGGACTTCAAAGTAGTGGGGTATTCAGCCGAAGTATTGGTATTGGAAATAATCAAAACTTAGTACTTAATTCTACTTTCAATTTACAGCTACAAGGAGACATTGGAGATGGTATTAAAATTAATGCAGCCATCTCAGATGCGAACATTCCTATTCAACCTGAAGGAAATACCCAACAACTCAACGAATTTGATCGGGTTTTCATAGAACTGAGTAAAAAGCAAAGCACCTTATTACTGGGGGATTACCAACAACAAAATAAATCCTCTTACTTCCTCAAGTATTTCAAAAAAATGCAAGGGGTGCAATTCACCCAAGATACCTTTGACGTGGGTAAAGGACAATTAGATATGCAATCCTCCTTTGCAATTACTAAAGGTAAATTCGCTCGAAACACCTTCTTTGGTACTGAAGGCAATCAAGGACCATATAAACTGAGAGGAGCAGAAGGAGAGACCTTTATCATTATTTTGGCCAATACAGAACGGGTATTTATCGATGGGAAACTTTTAAAAAGAGGTTTTGATAACGACTACATCATCGACTACAATGCAGGAACAATTACGTTCACCGTTCGCCAACCTATGACTACTGAAAAAAGGATTATCATAGAGTTCGAATACAATGATCAATCCTATCTAAGATCTGTATATACCTTTCATACCAATTACTACCAAAATAATTTTCACCTCTATGCCAATGTTTATGGAGAACAAGACGGTTTATCCAAAGTGGGTGAAGGTCCTTTAAACGCTGAACAATTAGCTGCCTTAGCTCAAGCAGGGGATAATCCTTTATTAGCATCTACACCTGCTCTAGATACTACAGGAAGTAGCACAAATCCTATCAGATATCAACAGATAGATACAATAATTAACGGAACGCCTCAGGAAATTCTAGTTTATTTCCCTGGACAATCCACTGATTTTCAATTATACAATGCCAATTTCACCAACCTCGGCGCAGGAAATGGACGATACGAACAAAGCAATATTGATGCAAATGGAATTGTATATACTTTTGTTGGCTTTGACTCCAATGGTCAACCCTTGGGAAGCTACGAGCCGGTTAAATTAATTGATCTTCCACAAGCCCGAAAACTCATCAATTTAGGTCTCAATCAAAAGATAGGCAACAAAGGTTTTTTCAATACCGAATTAGCCCTATCAGAATTTGATAAAAATAAGGTGTCGAATCTAGATAATATGGATAACTGGGGCATGGCCCTTTTTACCCAAGCAGAAAAGGAAATCCAAATATCGGAAGCATGGGATATTGAAGTAGAAGCCAAACATGAATGGAAGCAAGAAAACTTTAGAGCCATAATCCCCTACCGAAATCCAGAATTTATTCGAGATTGGGCCTTAGGCAATAATACTACGCAACTCGAACCCCAAGAGGAGCACCTAGGGAGAGGATTGTTAATGCTGGGTAATGATAAAAAAGGATTCCATGTTAATTATGAGTTTGGAACGCTGATCCGAGGAAACCAATACCGAGGAATTAAACATGTAGGTCAACTTCAATATCAAAACAATGGTTGGGACATTCAGGCAACCTCCTCCGTATTGAACAGTACCGATCAAG
>CAJXMP010000347.1 GCA_913056515.1 uncultured Lewinella sp. | reverse complement strand
GCTAAGGAACTTTGAATCCTCATTAGACCCCATACGCCCTACATATAATCTAAACTGACGTTTTTCAGATTTTGTGAGCGATTTGACCAGTATAAATAAATTATCTTTCAGCTCACTTGTCATTGTAATGATTTCAATCCCAATTTACACATTATTAGTACTTTATACTACAGTTAAGAGTGTCGAGTGTTGTAATACAAATCTAAGAATTTTATCACAACTTTGTTCTTTAATTTAAATTCGTATGTTAAATAAAAACCTGCTAGTTTTGTAGTAATGGAATACGTTGAAATTTTTGATACCACACTAAGAGATGGAGAGCAGGTTCCTGGCTGTAAGTTGGATTCCAAAACCAAACTTATTATCGCTAAACAGCTCGATCTTTTAGGTGTAGACGTGCTTGAAGCGGGATTTCCAATATCAAGCCCAGGCGATTTTAAATCTGTAGAGTCCATTGCTAAATTAGTAAAAAATGCGCGCGTATGTGGTCTTACTCGGGCAGTTCAAAAAGACATCGATGTAGCCGCCGAGGCAATAAAATATGCCAAACGAGGGCGGATTCATACAGGCATCGGGACTTCTGAAAGTCATATCCGCTATAAATTTAATGCGACCCCTGACCAAATTTTAGAACGGGCTGTTGCTGCTGTCAAACATGCGAAATCTTATGTAGAAGATGTTGAATTTTACGCTGAAGACGCCGGAAGGACAGACAATGAGTTCCTAGCTAAAGTATGCGAAGCGGTGGTCAAAGCAGGTGCTACTGTATTAAATATTCCTGATACTACAGGATATTGTTTACCCGAAGAATACGGTGCCAAAATGAAGTATTTGATGGAAAATGTAAGCGGTATTCACAAAGCCAGATTGTCCTGTCATTGTCATAATGATTTAGGCCTTGCTACGGCAAATTCTATCGCAGGGGTTCAAAATGGTGCCCGCCAGATTGAGTGCACTATTAACGGGATTGGTGAGCGTGCTGGAAATACCTCTTTAGAAGAAGTAGTAATGATATTACGCCAACACCCCACACTTAATTTAGACACCCGCATTAAGTCTACGATGCTCAATGGCATTAGTAAACTCGTTTCAGAAAGTATGGCCATGCCCGTACAGCCGAATAAAGCCATTGTTGGAGCCAACGCCTTTGCGCACTCCTCGGGTATTCATCAAGACGGGGTGATCAAAAAAAGAGAGACTTACGAAATAATTGATCCCAAAGATGTGGGTGTTACAGAATCTTCAATAGTACTCACAGCACGAAGCGGAAGAGCCGCACTTGCCTACAGAGCCAAAAATATTGGTCACGACTTGAACAAGCTACAACTCGATAAAGTGTATGAGCAATTCCTCAAGGTAGCAGATCAGAAAAAAGAAATTAATGATGAGGATTTGCCAAAAATCATTGAAGCAAGCAATATTTAAATCGGAATAGTTTTTATGAAAAAAACCCTATTTGACAAAGTTTGGGACTCCCATGTTGTAAGAAAAATAGAAAATGGTCCAGATGTTCTCTTTATAGACCGTCATATGGTCCACGAAGTAACAAGTCCAGTTGCTTTTTTAGGCTTAAAAAATCGCGCACTTCCGGTACTTTATCCAGCGCGTACTTTTGCGACAGCTGATCACAATACGCCTACTGTAAACCAACACCTGCCCGTAGCAGATCCACTCTCCAGAAATCAGCTCAAAGCTTTAGAGCGAAATGCAAATGAATATGGCATCTCTTATTGGGGGTTGGGACACCAAAAAAATGGTATTGTCCATGTTGTAGGTCCAGAGTATGGAATTACACAACCTGGTGCAACTATTGTGTGTGGTGATTCACATACTTCTACCCACGGAGCATTTGGAGCAATTGCATTCGGCATCGGAACTTCCGAAGTTGAGATGGTATTAGCGACGCAGTGTATCATGCAGCCAAAACCCAAAAAGATGAGAATTGTAATAAATGGTTCTCTCAAAAAAGGAGTCACGCCAAAAGATGTCGCACTTTTTATTATTTCAAAATTGACCACCTCAGGAGCTACAGGCTATTTTGTAGAATACGCTGGTGAAGTATTTGAACAACTCAGCATGGAGGGAAGAATGACGGTATGTAATTTGAGTATTGAGATGGGAGCACGTGGGGGTATGATT
>CAJXMP010000346.1 GCA_913056515.1 uncultured Lewinella sp. | reverse complement strand
CCTGTAATACCCCAAGTTGATATTGGCCACCATTGTTCCGATCCATACGATTGTGATTTTAAAGGAACATGTTGGAAGCATATTCCCGAATACTCTGTTTTTGACATTTCGAGACTCAGCACAGACAAAAAGTTTGATTTTTATAATCAAGGAGTAATTACATTGGATGATATTGATCTTAGTCGAACAGATTTGAATTCGAATCAGGTTCTTCAGGTTCAATCTGAATTGAGTGGAACAAGTCATATTGACATTGAAGAGATTAGAAACTTTACAAGTGGATTGAACTTTCCTTTATACTTTTTAGATTTTGAGACTATCGGTCCTGCAGTTCCAATCTATGATGGTAGTCGCCCTTATCAACAAATGGTATTTCAATATTCACTTCATATAAAAGAGACTCCTAAGTCTAAAATTCAACATAACGAATATCTTGCAGATCCATCTCAAGATCCAAGAATTGGATTTATAAAACACCTGATTCATAATTGTGGTAGCAGTGGTGATATATTGGTCTACAACATTGGATTTGAGAGGGGAAAACTAAATGATCTCATCGATGAATTCCCTAAATATTCTAATGAGTTGAGAGGCATAGTGAATAGACTTAAGGACTTAATGATACCATTCCAAAAGAAGTGGTATTATACCCCTGAAATGAGAGGGAGTTATTCCATAAAGTCTGTACTACCTGCCTTAGTTCCAGAACTCTCATATAATGATCTTGAAATTAAAGAAGGTGGTGCCGCATCAAACACATTTCTTTCCATGGTTAATGGAACCTTTGAAGGTGATGAGGAAGAAACACGAAAGCAATTAATTAAATATTGTGAAAGAGACACTTATGCCATGGTCAAAATTCTAGATAAACTATTACAGGTTTAAAACTGATTTTCTAAAAGGCTAAAACTTTCAAGGTTTACTTATACTAGAACATCCCCCCTACCAAATTTCAATTCGATTTAAGAAAATAGGCTAACTGGGTAATACCTATATTACCCGGTATCGCTAATCGAATAAACTAACTATTTAGTTATCATAATTCAAGCCCTAGGCATCCATTAGGATCATTAAAACCATTTAAAAAAAATTGAACGATAAGTTATTGTAGCGGTCCAAAATGATAAATTCATTAAATTCAGGCATGAAAAAGTTAATCACATTGATTTGGTTGCTGGGGATGAGCTTGGGATATTCTCAATCTATAATCAATACAGAGTCCATCCTCAAGGATATAGATAGCGCCTCAACAATCAATTTCAATATTGAAGGCGACCTGAAATACGGGAATATCAAATTGATTGAGCTGAACAATCAGCTTACGTATGCCAAAAAATTTGGACGAAATTTAATTCGCCTAAGTCTTGGTCAGGAATATTTAGAAGAAGATAATGAAAAATTAGCCAATGATTGGGTGGGTCAGGCCAGATTAAATCACTATTTAGGGCTAAATTCTATTTTTAGCTTTGTTCAAATACAAAATGCAGTTTCATTGAATTTGAAGTCTAGATACTTATTTGGTGGAGGTTATCGCCAAAACTTGTACACTAGCAAAGAGGACGACTCAAATTATTTTGACTTATCGGCTGGAGTATTTCGGGAGTTGGAGGCCTATGGTCAAGAAAATGATGCAGATCTAAAGATTGAAAACTGGCGATACAGTCTTAGCGCTTTTTCTAATTTTAATTTTTTCAAAAGCTTTAGCCTGAATACAAGCGTCTATTGCCAACTTAATAGTGCCAATCTAAAGGATGTCAGATTTTTTGTGGAACCGCGATTGTATTATAAACGAGATAATTTTGGTATTTACCTCACCAATCGCTACCGATACCATTCAACACCCTATGTGCCCGTAAAGAAAGAAGATCAAGAATATTTATTTGGGCTAGAGATTTCGCTGTAGGGGCTTTTATGGGCTAACAATAATTCCTTTTTTCAATGGAGATAATCAATATAGATACGGCATTTAAAAAATTCTTACATGCTCAAGAAATTGAACGTCGAGAAAGTCATTCTACCTATAGCTCTAAGCAGTCTGAATTAATTTTTAGTATATCTTCTATTTGGGAGTTCATGCGTGAGGTATGTGTGAATCGTACTTTTAGAAATCATTGGTATGCTCCACCTGAATTTTTCGAGGGGT
>CAJXMP010000345.1 GCA_913056515.1 uncultured Lewinella sp. | reverse complement strand
TCAGATACTATAGGAGTTGCTACACCTGATAGTATCTCTTATTTATTTAATGGCTTAATCCCAGCGTATCCAAATATCGAAATTGGAGCACATTTGCACACTACACCTAATGATTGGGAAGCAAAACTGCAGGCTGCCTACCAAAGTGGGTGTAGGAGATTTGATGGAGCTTTAAGAGGATATGGTGGTTGTCCTATGGCTAAGGATGATTTGACGGGCAACATGCCTATGGAACATATCGTACATTATTTTAATGAACATTCATTAGTGCCAAACATCAATAATCTTATGCTGCAAAAATCATTAGATTTGAGTACAAAGGTTTATGCCTATGCTAATCACTAATCTACTTCCAGTTGAAATTGAATTTCTAAGTCCACTGTATGATTTGTCCATAAATCTCCGGGATAAAATACTTCGTGAACCACTTGGGCTACAATTCAATGCAGATGAATTATCCAAGGAGGATAGCGATTATCACCTTGGGATACTTCATAAAGGGGATTTAATTGCTTGTTTGGTTTTGACACCCAAAAGTAAATCAGTAATCAAGATGAGACAAGTCGCTGTTCTAGAATCGCTTCAAGGGCAGGGTATAGGCCGCATTCTCGTTGAATATTCAGAGTCTTTTTCTAAAGCTAAAGGCTATGAAAAGATTGAATTAAATGCGCGAGAAAACGCCATACCATTTTATAAGAAACTGGCATATTCAACAGAAGGTGACTTTTTTGAGGAAGTAACCATCGTACATCAAAAAATGAACAAAAACTTATAAGAATTAGTTATATTTTACAATAAGCAATATCAACCATTAAGATTAAAATTGTTGTTTATTGTACATTGGGGCCTTGGTTTACCAGCCCCTTTTGTTATTTAATTAACCTACCTCTAAAATGGCAACCAAGCAATTATTTGCTCCACCATAATTGGATATGCTTTTGGATATATGATCGCTAAAACTAAGCATCCATATATGGAGCCATATAGGTGTGCATCGTGGCCTATGTTTGATTGACTTTGCGTACGGGTTGCACGATTTGAATACCATATATAGCCAATACCAAAAATCCATGCTGGAATGGGTATAACACCCATAATTAATAGTAAATCTGTTGGATTTAATACTATAGAAATTAGCAAAACAGCTGATACTGCACCTGAAGCTCCAAGTGCACCATATCCAGGATTATCATGATGTTTTTGTTGAGAAGGAATGCAAGAGAATATAATGGCAGAAAGATAAAATATAATGAATGCAGTACTTCCAAAAGCAGCGCCAAAAACTAACTTAAATAATGTCTCCGTTTGACCACCAAAGAAATATAATGTAATCATATTGAATGCTAAATGATACCAATCTCCATGAATAAAGCCATTGCTCAAAAGTCGGTAATATTCTTTGCTGTGTTTAATCGAGTAGGGGTGGTGAATGAGTTTGTTTTTCTTCTCTCGATCAGACATGGCAAAATAAGATATAATAACAGTGACAAGAATGATAAGGTTGTTAATGCTCATGTTTAGATGTTGTGATATTTTTCATTGTTTAAGATAGTCATAGCCCGGTATAATTGTTCCAAAAAGAAAACTCTCACCATTTGATGTGTAAATGTCATAGGGGAAAGGGCCAGTTTACTATTCGCTTTGTCATAAAGGCTTTGATCAAACCCAAATGCACCTCCTACTAAAAATATTAATCTTTTGGAGCCCATTTGAAATTTTTTATTGAGGAAATTAGCGAATTTGATGGATGAAAGGGATTGCCCGTTTTCATCTAAAAGAATGAGTAAATCGGATGGAGTAATATGTTGTAATATCATTTTGGCTTCGGCTTTTTTTAGCTCTTCTGGTTTAAGCTTTCCGCCATTCTTAATATCTGGAAATACCTTAGATTCAAAGTTCAAGTAATGCTTTAATCTATTGTGGTAAATGCTTTCTCCTTCTTGTAAGTAAGACTCTTTAGTTTTGCCAATTTGCCAAAAACATACTTTCATAAGTTCACTTTATGGCCTTAATATAGAATTTCTTCCATCAAGTTCTTTCGAGATACAAATTTTTCCTTGATATGAAGTTCCAAATGATTGATGAGATCAACTTCATCAGCATAGCTTAATGCTTGGATTAGTTGTCTTAATTTTTTAACAGGTTTATCTCCAAAATGCGCGTTAAGATAACTGTCTACAATATAAATTAGTAAGTCTTTATGACTGTCTTTATATGCTTTTGGAATTGAATCTAGCACATTTAAATAAACATCTATATCGTTAATCTCCTT
>CAJXMP010000344.1 GCA_913056515.1 uncultured Lewinella sp. | reverse complement strand
ACCACTGGACCATCAAATGTAATGATCGAAACATCCTCACCGATTTTTTTATTTAATTCTGCGCATGCCTGAATAGCTCCGACACTCGAATATTCAGTTGAGCATATAATGCAATTCAGTTCTGGATTTTTTTTAAAAAGATTTATTGTTATTTCTTTTGAAAATGAGGGGTCTTCTAAACTTGTAGTTTGATATAAAGATTTATCAAATTTTAGAGAGTGTTTTTTTAATGCTTTTTGAAATCCTTTTTTTCTTAAATGAGCAAAGTTATATTTTTCAGAAACATTAATAAAAGCAAAAGACTGGTGTCCTTTCGAGTATAGATAATCAACAATTATCTCTGTAGCCAGCTCATTATCTAAGTCTACCCATGAGTAATCAATTTTTTTAGATCTGCCCCAAGCTACAAAGTTTATTTTTTTAGAATTTAAATATTTAATACGTTTATCATCCGTTTGAACATTATGGATGATAATATTTTTTACTTTATTGACTTCTACTAACTTTTTATAAGATTCCATTTCCTCTTTGGCACTATTTGCAAATAACATATAAAACAAAATATTATCTTGATTTATTTTTGTGGACATCCCTGCCACAAACTTAAAATAAGAAATTTGGTTTAGGGTGTTGTTATTTAATCCATAGAGAGGAATAACAAAACCGACAGCATTAGATTTGTGGGATGCCAAATTACTTGCATAAGGGTTGGGGTTGTAATTATGCTTTTTAGCGAAGTCCATTACTCGTTTCCTGGTCACTTCACTGACGTCCGAATATCCGCCAAGTGCTCTAGATACTGTAGTGATAGAAAGGTTGAGTTTCTTAGCTAATTCGATGATATTCACAATATGCATAGAATAGAGAGTAATTTTCGTTTGACAACCAAAACGTTTTGGTAAAATCTTCTCTCATATTATTTATGTAAGGAGGAGTTTTATGAAACTCATTAAATTAGTAGTAAGTGTACTTACATTATCAATTTTTACTTCAAGCTTTGGTAATGCTAGTTCCGCTTATACAGGTCCAGACTTATCGGGTGAAAGCTTGACTATTCTTGGGCCTTGGATGGCTCCAGAAGATGAGTCGTTCAGAGATGTAATCTCAATTTTTGAAAATGCAACTGGTGCTACTGTCGAGTATGGTGGTTCTGATGAATTTGAACAAATTATTAACATTGACTGTCAGGCAGGAAGTCCACCCGACATCGCTGTATTCCCACAGCCAGGTCTTGCAGCTAATATAGCAGCAACTGGATGTCTTAAGCCTTTAGGACCAGATATTGAAAGCTTAGTTCGAAGTAATTATGCTGCTGCTCAATCTTGGATTGATCTATCAACTTATAAAGATGAAGCTGGCTTTGATAAATTCTACGGTGTGTTTTATCGTGTTAATGTAAAAAGTTTAGTTTGGTACTCACCAGATAACTTTGAAGATAATGGCTACGAAGTCCCTGGTACTATGGAAGATTTAATTGCACTTACCGAACAAATGGCATCTGACGGCAACACACCATGGTGTATTGGTCTTGGTTCAGGTGGAGCAACAGGTTGGCCAGCAACAGATTGGATGGAAGATGTCATGCTTAGATCATATCCTCCATTTGTTTACGATAACTGGGTATCTAATGAATTAAAATTCAATGATCAAAAGATTTTAGATGCTATGGACTTCTTTGGTTCCTTCGCTCTAAATGACTCCTATGTTAATGGTGGTGCAAAAGCTGTTGCAACTACTGACTTTAGAGACTCTCCTAATGGACTATTTAGTTCTCCAGCAGAGTGTATGATGCACAGACAAGCTAGCTTTATCCCTGCGTTCTTCCCTGAGGGATTAGAAGCAGGTGTGGACTATGACTTCTTTTACTTTCCTGCATTCGCTGAAAAGGATCTAGGTAAACCAGTTCTTGGCGGCGGTACTGTTTTAACAGCTACAAACCAAAACCGTGTCACTACTGAATTCATGAAGTTCCTAATGCATCCAGAAGCTCATGAGAGATTCATGGAAAAAGGTGGATTTTTAACACCTCATAATGGTGTTGATACTAGCAAATATGCTAGTGATACATTTAGAAGTCTTCATGAAGTCCTTCAAAATGCCACAACATTTAGATTTGACGGTTCAGATCTAATGCCAGGTTGGGTTGGTGCAGGTTCATTCTGGACAGGAATGGTTGACTACACTAACGGAAAATCAGCTCAAGAAGTAGCAGATGCTATCCAAGCTAGCTGGGAAGCTGGTCAATAATATTTAATCAATTAGGGCGAATATTTTTTT
>CAJXMP010000343.1 GCA_913056515.1 uncultured Lewinella sp. | reverse complement strand
ATATTCAGGAGACCAACTTCGAAATGACTGAAGATGAATTTGCTACCGATAATAACGGTGGTGTAACTTCAGCATTAAACGATGGTACTTTCCAGGGTAATGGCTACGTATATTGGTATGCATCTTTGTACCAACCAATTACTGATTCATTGTCTTTAGCTACCCATATTTCTTTCGGTATTGGTAATGGAGATACACTCGTTACGTATAATGCAGAATCTTCCAACTTTGTAACAGCATTACTTTACGATGCAGATGTTAACCAAGATGGAACTATTGATTTTAACGCAGCATCAACAGAGTCTTATGAAACTGCTTTACCAGGTGTTATTGGATTTGGACAATACATCATTATTGGTGGTGAAACGACTGATGACCCTCCAATAATGACTGAATTAATCAATATCGCTACCAACGAACCAGGTGTAGAACTTACCGGAGGTAATGTATATTATGCTGCTGTAGAATATAAAGGTAATGCAGCTGATGCGACTCGTTCCATTGCGTTCACAGGATCTTCTTCTGTTGACTATGGATACACCAGTACAACCATTCTAAGTTTTGGGGCAGGAGCAACTTACACCGGATGGTCTACAGTATCTTGTAGAGCAAGATTACACATGGATTACACGGTTAATTCTACTGATAATCTAGCAAAGTTAGATGATGATAAAGTAAAAGCTTATCCTAACCCTTCTGCTGGTCTAATCAATGTAGATTTACTTTTAGATGAAACAGCTGATGAAATCAGAATTGATGTTATCAACTATGATGGAAAGGTAGTTGAAACTAGATACTTTGATAATATTCAGGAGCAAACGCTTCAGTTAGATATCACAGATCAACCTAATGGTTACTACTTCGTATCTATCAAAACTCCAGAAGGTTACCGTTCAATCCCAGTAATGGTAGCGAATTAATATATTTCCGCTGGATTAAATAAAAAGTCCTGAAGTTTTGAACTTCAGGACTTTTTTTATTGCCCAGCAGCTATGATAGCTTTAAGCTTGGGATGATCAGATCGATTTATATCATCCGTAAAGCCATAAGATACTATCCTACCCTTATCTATAAATATATATTGATCGGACAATTGCTGAATAACCGTAATATCATGGCTAATCAATAATATAGAAATACCCCTTTCCTGATTTATTCTTTTGAATAAATTAATCATCGTTTGTTTCGATACCGGATCTAAGGAACTTAAGCATTCATCACATATTAAATATTTTGGTTGAGTAGCTAACGCCCGAATTATGGCTAATCGTTGCGCTTGTCCACCTGATAACTCGGTAGTGTATTGATCTAAAATGCTTGGAGTTAAATCAACCCACAACAGCAATTCCTGTATAAATTTATTCACCTGACTCGGATCAACTGATCCAATCTTACAAGCCTCTTCTAAGTGTTCCCTAACCCTTAATTTAGGATTTAAACTAGATGCTGGATGCTGAAGAATTAATCGTCCTGCCTGAGCTATGGATTCCTCCGTAGCTAATTGTCCATCAAGATGAATAGTATTCGAATTATAGGCCTTTAAGCCAGCCAATGCAAGGGCTATACTCGACTTACCAGATCCTGAAACGCCAATCAAGCCAATAATACCCTGCTCAGGTATTCGAATATCTACCTGATCCACAGCAACTGCATATGCTTTATTGAACCAATTATCTCCTTGCTTGTACTTCACTTGCAAACCTTTAACCTCAATCAATTGGTTATCATCCTTTCGACTTTTTTCAATGGAATTTTTAGGCTCAGTTGCCTGGATGAAAGCCTGAACATTTGGATCTGAGCTATTCTTTAACACTTTTATGTCGCCATGAATAATAATTTGCCCATGGTCCAAAAAGATATAATCCTCTGCAAAAGCTTGGATCAACTTTAACTGATGACTAATCAGTAACACGGCTTTTCCTTGAGCACTGAATACTTCCTTGGTCAATGCTAGGACTTCTATTTTCAGTAATATATCTAGAGAAGAAGTCGGTTCATCAATAATAATTAGTTCAGCTGGAGCTATTAAGGCGAATACAAAAGCAATACGTTGTAATTGCCCGCCAGAAACTTCAAAAGGATATCTAGCTAGCCAGTCTACAGTGCGATCTAATCCAACCTTTTCAAACCAGGACTCAATCTCCTTGTGACTAATATCAATTTCATTTACAGCAATAAAATCATCTAGGTGTTTACCTATAGTTTTGGATGGACTAAAGGAGAGCAAACTATCCTGAAATAAATAAAAAATAGATCTTCCCCTTAGTTTGCCTATATCAGAGGACTCATAGGGATTTCCTTTCCAACTATAGCTCCCCACA
>CAJXMP010000342.1 GCA_913056515.1 uncultured Lewinella sp. | reverse complement strand
ATAATGAGAGTATCATCCAATGGGGTAGCGAAGAGGTAATCATTCCCTATCGTTGTCCTACTGATGGCAGGGTACATCGTTACTATCCAGACTTCTATATCAAAGTCAAGTCAAAGTCTGGTGTAATCAGTAAGTATCTGATTGAAGTTAAACCTAAGAAACAAACTACACCCCCGAATGATAAGAATAAAAGAACTGCTGCCTACAAACGGGCTGCCCTGACGTTCGCTAAGAACCGTGCCAAGTGGGACGCTGCTCAGGACTTCTGTGAGGACAGGCAGATGAAATTTTTAATCCTTACCGAAGATCACCTAGGAGTCTAACAATGGCAACTGGATTTAAAAGCATTCAACGTAACCGAGTCAAGAAAGACCCAGGTTACGAAACTCTCTTTGAGAAAATTACTGAGAAAACAAACGGAGAAAAGAAAAGTCTTAGTTGGTATCGTGCTGCTGTAAGAGCAGAAGCATCGGCATACCAAAAAGACATGAGAAGATATGTTGCTGCTGAACGTAGAGACAATGCTGGATCAGCAAATGAAAATGATCAAAATATGTTGAGAACATATACAGTGTCTGGTCATCTCTACATGTTTGAATACAAAGCTAAGATGAAATGGTTACCTTACTACGATAGGTTTCCTTTAGTGTATGTAATTAAAGCAGGTCGTAATGAATTCTTTGGAGCAAATCTCCATTACATGTCACCAAAAAGAAGAATAATAACAATCAAAAAATTATTAGAAGGACGTATTGATATTCCCAAAAGATGCTTCCATAAATACTTAACAAATCACGTGGACGGATTATATCTTGATCTCGCTGCTGTTGAATGGGACACCGCCATTCTTCTACCAACTGAGGATTTTGTGAGAACTGTTAACGGTCACTTCTTTCCCTATGACAAGGAACTTGTTTGGGAAGAGACCAATGAGAATTATTACGATAACATCAAAGGTCGTAGAGTGATTGAAGGTTATGGCAAAGCATCGGACAAGGAGATGGTAAAGTAAATGGCAGATACACTGAATCTCATACAAAATTTAAGAGGTTCAAAGGGAGCATCAAGTAGATTGATGTTCCCTAGTAATCTCTTTTCAGACAATACAGATTACGTAAAGTTTTCTTTCTACAAATACAAAGGTCCTTTCTCTGGGCAGAGAAATGGATCTAGTGTAGACATTGATGGATTCAGTAGCGACTTTATTAAATACAATCAAGCAGGTGCTGAGTACGAAGTGTACCCAGAATCAAAAAACATCCTTCTTTATATGCCAGAAGATATCTCCACTGGATATCGATCTGATTGGGGCGGTAAAGGATTTTCTAATATTACAACAGAAGCATTGAAAGGTGCTGGTTCTGCCATGGCAGGTGATGTCGGGGGAACAGTATCAGCTGTAGTTCAAGGAATTAAAAATGCTGCTGGCGGTGTACCAACCTTTGCCGCTGAAGCTATCACTACAGGTCTCAATGCTGTCGGTGCTAATGCTACTACCAATGACTTATTACAAGGATCTCTTGGTGTTGTATTGAATCCTAATACTGAATTGATGTTCTCTGGTTTTAAACTAAGAGAATTTGATTTGAAATTTAAATTAGCACCACGTAATGATGCTGAGGCAAGAGACATTAGAGAAATTGTAGGGCAATTTAAAACAGTTGCTTTACCAACATATGGTCCTAGACCTGGCGGAGCTTTAGATTTTGCTGGAAACTTCCAAGGATTATTTGAAGGAGATAAGCCTGCTAATGCCAAGGGTAAAGCATCTAATGCTAACTTTATTGGTGTTCCTGGTCTATGCCAAGTAAAATTTATGAATGGTAATGGTCTTCATGAATTCTTACCACAATATAAACTATGTGCCATCACTGGAGTTGAAGTAAACTACACTCCAGATGGTGTCTATTCTACATATCAAGGACAAGGTTCTCCTGTAGCTACAGAGTTACAGATATCATTCGCTGAAATCAAACTCGTTTACTCTCAGGATATCAATACACAAGGAGCATCATACTAATGTATTTTGATTTTCTGCCAGCAATAAAATATGATACTAAACCTATCAAATATCCATTCTCGGAATCAGATTATGTTGTAGTAAAAAACTTCTTTAAGAGATATAAGCTGGATGGATCTGCTTTCGACAGTAGTGTTTTCTATAACAAAGCTGCTGTACAAGACGGTCAAAGGTTAGATCAGATAGCAGAGTCTGTCTATGGTAATGCTGATTACGATTGGGTAATTGCTTTAACAAATAACATGATGAACCCTTTGTATGATCTGCCTATGTCAGAATCAGAACTAAGAAAGCATGTTGAATCT
>CAJXMP010000341.1 GCA_913056515.1 uncultured Lewinella sp. | reverse complement strand
GAACCGTAACACTGATGTTTTCATCATTCTCTGTACCCGCATCTATAGACCCGTCTGTAGTAGACCAAGTATATGTAATAGCGTCATTATTATAATTACTTGAATTTTCACTAGATATTTCCACCAGCCCAACTAAACAATTTAGTACTGAATCAGCATTTGCAAAAGATAACTCAGCGGCAGGAAAAACCACTGGACTCATGATTATGGTATCCGTTATAGTACACCCGGTATTATTATCTGTTACAGCTAACATATACTCACCCGGCCCAAATACCTGAGTTACCAGCACATCTGTTGGGAAAACATTATTCGTAGGACCTAAATCAGTCCATTCATAAGTGTAATTAGCTCCAACAGAGGATCCAGAGCCATCTAGTGTCCCAAATGGACTATCACAAGGAAGTGTATCGTCCATACCAGCATCTGCAATCGGAGCAGAACTATTTAATCCAATACTAAGATCAAATGATGCATCTAAATTAGGATTTAAGGCATCCTGTATAACTAATGTATAGTTTCCAGTTGGCGCATCAACTAAATCTTCATCTACAGAAATTAATACTCCATCAGCATCGTACCAGAAATAATTGAAGTTTCCAGTACCACCAATGGCATCAATCATAATAGCACCATCCGCAACATCAATACAGGATGCACCTGTAACAAATGCTTCATTCAGTATGACAAATTGCTGGATACAAGCTAAGCCTGAACTAACATCTATACCAATATTATTTAATGGTGAAAAAGCTGAATATGCTCCAATCGGTTCAAAGGTGCTTGTTATAATAATATCAGAACAGTCTCCACTCCCACCGATGGGATTAAAGCAAAGGCTAAAAATACTTGAGTTGTTAGCTAAGGAATTACCAAAGGCGCTAACAGTATTCCAACCCACTGTCATAAATCCATTACTAGCATTAACATCCGAATAACTATCGGTATCAAAATTTGGTAGATTTCCAGGATTTTGAAGTTCAACATAATCTAATACGGTATTATCCCATTCGACTGTAAAAGTGAGTTCAGCTAAACTCACAAAATTTACTACTTCAAAGTCTACGCAAACTAGATCACCTGGCAATCCATTTCCACTTCCTATATTTATGGCTAATGAATTTGGATTTTCCATACAAACTTCTCCAGCTTGCCCATTGATATCAACAGAGAATCCATTAGATTCTGACGTTATTACCTCTTGAATACATGGGAATTGTGGGAATGAAATCTCAGAACATGTAAATGGGCCTCCAATGGCATCGAAACACACTTCAAACAAGGTAGAACCATCAGGAAGTGATTCAGGAGTTCCTCCTCCATCCCAAGACAAACACAATCCACCAAATGACTGGAATGATTCGTCAAAAGTTATACCAGGTATAGCTATATTCTGCGTGTTAGAATAGGATAAAATAGAATTATCCCAAGCCACACTAAATTGCATTTGTTCAATATTCTCAAAATCTTGAACAGTGATTGGAACACATATTTGATCTCCTGGATCAACAACAAAATCAGCAGATGATAAGGTAATACCATTAGGCTCACAAATCTCAACTAAACTATTTTGTGAATTCACTCCTAAATTATCCGAACCATTACAATTTTCTAATACACTTATCGGCTCAAGGCTTCCAGAAATGAATATACTGGAGTTTACACCACCTTCACCTACAGAAGTAAAATCTATACAAATCAAATCAACTCCATCAGCTAGGGTTTGCCCACTACAAGTAGGATCTTGCCAGTTTATTCCTAAAAGGCCTTGCCCCATTTGCCCAGTGGTCAACTGGCCTATACCTAAACCTGCCAATCCAGCAGGTAAAGAGATATCAGCAGCATTAGCAGAAATCACATTTGGATTCCAATTAATCGTAAAATCCACCACTTCTAAATCATTGAAATTGGATACCTCCGTACAAATGGTAAATGATTCTCCTGGATTTACACATTGACTAGGTTCAAAAATAGTAAGCCCTAGACCATTGGGATTATCACAGTTAACTGAAATCGTACCCTCACCATCTAAATATCCGATATCTTGACCTGGATCTTCTAAATTTGTCACCTCTACAGGGGTTGGCTCAGATTGAATTTCGATGGTTGTATTATCTCCACAAGTTCCAATGACATCGAAACAAAAGTGGAGCAACTTGCGCACATTCACCTAGGATTCCATGCTCTGGTTGATTATTTCCGGGAATATTACACTTAGGCTTTGCCTGCTATTGCCTCTCCCGCTATGTCAGCAGATTCATGAAAACTTCATTCCTTTTTCTCGTTTTAAGTTTCTTCTCTGCTACCCTTGGTTGGTCCGCGGTCACTCTG
>CAJXMP010000340.1 GCA_913056515.1 uncultured Lewinella sp. | reverse complement strand
AGCGCCTGGGCAGCCAGCCCATTGAGCCCCTGGCATTGGTGATTGAAAGTTTGCAAATCATGCCATCCAGGACTGTGCTGCCAATAGATTGCAGAGGATATTGATACTCACACGAATCAAAGAGAGATGACAAAACCAGCAGAGAACATAGCCCAGAGGAGACATCATTGAGCTGAGGGATGGTGAAAGCAACAACAGACACAAAAAAAGAAGACAAAACAAAAGCATAAAACGGAAGCATAGAAATTGATGAGGACAATGAAAAAAATTTCGAAGACAAGCTGTAGAAGACAAATCAATCCAAGTATTTTCCAAAAATCCAAAACACAGTAACAAAAGAATCGAAACATCCGAGTATGCATTCCTTGGCCAACAAAACTGCACGTAAAAACAAGAATTCTGAGAGAACTTTTCAGTTAGTGAAAATGGACTTTTGTTAGTAAAAAATGCAACAAAAGTTTCTGCATCAAGAGAAATGCCTAATTGTGCCCCTAATGCAACATATGCTATAAGTGATAATGAAATAGATACTAGTTCTGGAGATTTAACTTTAGATTCTGATGGCGGAACAGTTATTGTTGATGATAGACTATCTGTTGTTGGTGTAACAACATTTAATGCGTTAGTCGATGCTAATGCTGCTGCACATATTAATGATTTAAGACTTGGAACTTCTGCAAGTAATGAGATTGAAACTTCAGCAGGAAATCTAGTTTTAGATTCTGCCAGTGGAATGGTTTACGTAGATGATGATCTAACAGTTGCTGGAAGTTTATTTGTACAAGGATCTACCACTCAAGTTGATACTAATAGTATTACAGTAGAAGATAGAACTATTGAACTTGGTGTTGTCAATGGTGCTGCTCCTTCATCTACAACTACTTGGGATCTTGGTGTCCTATTCAACTATAATGATGGTGCTGCTAAAAAAGCAGCAGTTGCTTGGGAAAGCAGCGTATCAAGATTTGTATTTGGTTCTCAAGTAACTGATGGTGGAGGAACAGGAACTTCAAATCCCCAATTAACATACACACAATATGCTCCTGTAGAAATTTCAGCACTTTGGATCAATGATTGTGCTGGACAATCCCAAGTAATTTCTTGCACAGGAACTGAGAGATTCTTAGAGAATATAACTATAGATGGAGGATCTTTTTAAAAAATAAGTTACTATGAAAATTGAAGATTATCAAGAAGTAATTGCTAATTATCAGCAAAAATGCTTTGAATTATTAAACGAATCAATAGTATTAAAATCTCAAGTCAATTCCTTAAATAAAACTGTTGAGGGATTGACCGCTCAGATTAATAGTATGAATAAAACTATTGAAACCTTAAAAGAAGGGAAATAAAAACTTAAAATTGTCAATTCAGGATATAGTCCAGGTATAAATATTACTATGTAAGTGTCAATATATATTGACATCTAAGGTATATACCAATATTGGAGTTTTGAATGGCGGATCCAAATATTAGATTTAGACGCTCTGCCGTACCTGGAAAACGGCCAACTATAGAGCAATTGCCTTCAGGCGAGTTGGCAATAAACACTCATGATGGAGAATTATATTTACGTAGAGAAAGAACTGGAATATCGACAGTTGGTCTCACAACAGATGTTGTAAGAGTGTCTGCTGGTGCGACAGTAACAAATATCATATATGTGACAACAGATGGAGATGATACTAATACGGGTAAAAAATTAGGAGATGCTAAAGCATCAATTAAGTCTGCTGTAGATGATGCTGAAGAAGGTACTATAATTAAGGTATCTGCTGGTGTATATTATGAGGACAACCCAATAAATCTGCCATCACAAGTAAGTATTGTCGGAGAAAGTTTAAGAGAAGTATCTATTAGTCCAAATAATGATGCAGATGTTTTTAGAGTTAGGAATGGAAATTATATCAGTAATATTTCATTCATAAGTAATGATATTAAACGAAATTGTGGTATAGTTGCATTTGATCCAGTAATACCTCCATTTATTAATCAATCTCCATACATACAAAATTGTACTAATTTTATTGAAGGTAGTATTGGATTAAAAATTGATGGAAACCATGCTATAGGACCCACAAAGTCAATGGTATTGGATAGTTTTACCCAATATAACCCAAATGGTATCGGTGCTTCTATTACAAATGGAGCCTATGCACAATTGGTTTCAATGTTCACAATATGCACCGATAAAGCAGTATATTGTGGAAGTGGTGGTGCTTGTGATCTAACTAACTCAAACTCATCATTTGGAAATTTTGGACTCGTTGCGGAAGGAGGTGGAGCTCTACAATATATTGGAACCTCAACTTATAATGTTAATGCTGGATTT
>CAJXMP010000339.1 GCA_913056515.1 uncultured Lewinella sp. | reverse complement strand
TTACAGATTTAGCTCCTTTTAAATATAAGGGTGTATTATATCCCTTACAAACCATGACCAAGGGTAAAACTATAGATTGGAAGGAAACCCCCATTTGCTATTATTCCGATCATCCTAAGCTTAATGAAGTTTTAAATCATTTAGCCGGAAGAATAAGTAATAAAATATACCCTCTAGATGATAAACAAAGGGCTTTATTACACTTAAGTGCTGTTATGTGTAATAACTTCACTAATCTCTGGCTAAGTGAAGCCTATGAGATCTGTGCAGCTAATGAAATAAACTTTGATCTATTAAAACCTTTAATTCAGTTAACTACTGAAAAGGCTTTAAAAAATAATCCAAGAAACATTCAAACTGGTCCTGCCCTTCGAGACGATGAGTCCGTTTTAAATCTCCATAGATCCCTCATACGGGATGATGAAGCACTTATGGAATTATATGATTTAACTTCTAGGCGTATTCAAAAAAAAGCAGCACCTAAGAAATAGGTGCTGCTTTTTTTATTGATGACAATGACAAGAAGGTCTCATGAAAGAATTGGTGCTTTCAAAGAATGGAAAGGATTGACTATCCCCTTCTAATTCAAAATAAAAAGGTTTCCTTTTTTTGTCTGCATGGCCAATTTCATGCATACTTGCTGCATCATATAAACGACCATTTACCATAGTATAAACAACCTTTTCTGTACTGCGAATATCTTCTAATGGATTCCCATCAATAACAATTAAATCAGCTAATTTACCAGCCTTCAATGATCCAATCTCTTGATCCATTCCTAGATAAACGGCTCCATTAATCGTAGCTGCTTCTAATGCCTCTTGTTCAGTCATACCACCTTGATGTAGCATCCACAATTCCCAATGTGCTCCCAGTCCTTGTAATTGACCATGAGCACCTAGATTGATTTTCACGCCAGCATCAGTGAGCTTCTTACAAGATTTTGAAGTTAAAATGTGTCCATTTTCATATTCTTCATCTGGAATCATCATTCGATGTCTTGCTCTTGAATCGAGCATGCCTCTTGGCATGAAGGTCAGTAATCTATCTTTTTCCCAAATATCTTCATGTTGATAAAAATAAAACTCTCCATTTACACCTCCATAGTTAACGATCAAAGTTGGTGTATTGTGGGCTTTTGTTTTGGACCAAACCGCAGTAACATCGTCATATAAAGGTGCTACTGGCAGGTTGTGCTCCACTCCTGTGTGGCCATCCAAAACCATGGACATGTTGTGATAGAAAAAGGAACCTCCTTCAGGTACTACAAGCATATTCAATTCTCTTGCAGCTTGTAGCACTTGTTGTCTTTGTTCCCTCCTAGGTTGGTTATAACTCTTTACAGAGAAAGCTCCGTATGCTTTGGTTCTTCGTAGTGCTGAACGAGCATCATCCAAATTGTTTATTACTGCTTTGAAATCACCATCTGCTCCATATAAAATAGTACCAGTAGAATACAAACGCGGGCCTATCATCCTACCTAGCTTAATCATTTCAGAATGCGAAAAGATCATTTCAGAATTGGAGGATGGATCATGCGCAGTAGTTACTCCATAAGCTAAATTTGCGAAATATTCCCATTGCTGCTGAGGACTTATTCCGTACCTGAAATTTCCAAGATGTCCATGAACATCAATGATGCCAGGCATTACAGTCTTCCCCTGTAAGTCATACAATTTTGCTGCACGAGGTATACGGACATCGTCAGATTCACCAATGGCTTTGATAACATTGCCTTCGACTAAAATGGTGCCATTTTCAATAACCTCTTGGTTCTCCATGGTAATTAATCTACAATTGGTGAATGCAATATATCCGGATGGTTTGTCTGCAACTTCTCGTACTTGAATAATTTGACTTTGTGATTCTTCTTCATTTAAATCTTTAAATTCATTGCTTCTCTAGGATGTTTTTGCAAAATTTGGAATGTTAATCAAAATGGTACCCAAAGTTTTATAGCATTGTTATCTTATTCCTTTAGGGTTCTTTATTTAATCTTAATTAGTTGGTTCAAAGTAGCAGTGTTGTTATCAACCGATATGTTCTTAATCTACAGAATGGGATACACATCAATTTATCTTTCTTCGTCTTATCCCTTAAAATCCCTGGCTTTCTATCTATAATACAAAGTAGTTTGATGTCTGTCCGTCCGTCTGAAGCTTAAGATCTCGGTAACCACTGAACCGATTGGATTCTACTCTTCAGGGTATATACCTATTGGTCCTGTGGTGGTTTTAAGCTATTTTCTTGGGGGGTGGGACACCATCAACCCCCCAAAAAAACAAAAAAAAATCCCCCCAATTTTTTTTTGCTGAAGATTTCCTTGGTCCTATATTT
>CAJXMP010000338.1 GCA_913056515.1 uncultured Lewinella sp. | reverse complement strand
GGAAGTAACTGTCATTGAATTAGATTCTTCCAATGTAGATTATAATTGCCTAACTGGTTCAATCTCTAGGCAGTTGATGGTTACTGATGCCTCTGGGAATAGTGCAAGCTGTACACAGTTTATACAATGGAGTGGGATTCAAGCTTTACTTGAAGTAGATATCCAATGGCCAGAGGATATTTATTTGGATGCTTGTGCTGGTGTTGAATATAGTCCAGACTCTATAGGTTTGGATATGGACTTTCCGATATTCCTTAATTGGACTTGTGGTATGTTAGGCGTGAACTTCGACGATCAAGTCTTTTTTACTAATGATGAGGTATGTTTTAAAGTCGTTCGTTCTTGGTCCGTTATTGATTGGTGCTCCTACGATCCAGAGGTGGCATCGGGTATATTTGAGCATACTCAAATTGTAGAAGTGGTGGATAACCAAGCGCCTATTGTGGATTGTAATATAGTACCATTTGTAAAACTAGATACGCCTGATTGTTTTGGGGAGGTTACTTTTGACTTACCATATATTCTTGAAGAATGTTCTCCTGAGGTTACCATTGATGTTCAAAGTATATTTGGAAGTGGTCCTGGACCTTTTCAAGATGTAGGTTTAGGAACCTACGAGGTAACTTATTTGATTGCAGATGGATGTGGTAATACGAGTATTTGCGTTGTGGATTACATGGTAAGTGATGCAAAGGAACCAACCGCTTACTGTACTGATGAGTTAATTATAGATTTGCCTGTAGATCAAACAGTATCTATCACTGCATCTGATTTTGATTTTGCTAGTTTTGATAATTGTACGCAGGAGGAGATGTTAAGTTTTTCTTTTAGCATTTTACCCTTTGACTCCATTCAAACATTTGGATGTGAGGATTTAGGATCTAATGATTTAGAGATGTATGTATTTGATGCGGAGGGGAATTTTGATAAATGTGATGTGAGCTTGATTGTGCAAGACAATATGAATTATTGTGGTATGGTTAGTTTAAGCTTAGCAGGGCAAGTCATTCATAATGATATGCCTAAACAGGAGGTTCTAGTTGAATTGAATGGCACAGCAGGGGTTTTAAGTATGAATACGGATCAGCAAGGTTTATATCAATTCGACTCCTTACATATTGGAGGAGACTATTCCATTGTTCCTGCATTGGAGGATGATATGCCTATAAGTTCATATTTAACCACTTTCGATTTAGTACTTGTTACGCAACACATTCTCGGAATGCAAGTATTTGATGACCCCTTGAAATGGATTGCAGCAGATATAAATGACTCTGGAACAATAAGCACATTGGATATTGTGGCCATGCGTAAAGTTATTTTACAAATTGATACGGACTTACCCTGCGGTAAAAAATGGAAATTTATTCCTACATCCTTTGATTTCGGCAATGGTGGTAATCCATTAAATTCAGGATACGTAGAGCTCATAAACATTAATGATTTAGCTGAATCCGAACTCGATTTGAATTTTTATGCTATTCGGATGGGAGACCTAAATGGTCAATAGACTTGTGAATCAATATGTTAATAAATATTAAAGGAAGAAGTAGGAGCAGTCTTACTTCTTTTTTTATACTTAAAAAGTGTACATTTGCTGCTGTAAAACCCTGATAGGTGGCAAGAATCTTAGGAATCGATTACGGTACAAAAAAGACAGGCATTGCAACAACGGATAGCCTGCAGATTATATGCTCTGGTCTAGATACTATACCAACAAATAATCTATTTGAATTCCTAGATACATACATTCAACAGGAGGAAGTAGAACGTATTGTAGTAGGAATGCCATTACACGAGGATGGACAACCGGCACAAATTGCACATCTTGTTGTTGGTTTTATTAGAAAAATCAAGAAGATATACCCACATATTCCAGTTGTAGAATGGGATGAACGAGGCAGTTCTAATGCAGCAAAGCAGGTGATCTTGCAATCTGGTGCTAAGCAAAAGAAAAGAAGGGATAAACAATTGGTTGATAAAATTGCAGCAGCTTTAATACTGCAGGATTACATGGAGAATAACGTTTGGTAAACTGATATTTTATGATATTACCTATAATAGGATATGGTCATTCTGTATTGAAAGAAGTAGCAGAAGATATTTCACAAGAGTATCCTGACTTAAATCAATTGATAGAGAATATGTGGGAGACAATGTATAATGCCCATGGTATTGGATTAGCTGCTCCACAGATTGGTTTATCCATTCGACTGTTCTTGGTAGATACCCAGCAAGGCTCGGAGGATGAGGATAAAGATCAAGGCATTAAGAAAGTATTTATTAATGCGGAGATTTTGGAAGAGGGGGGTGAAGATGTTTCATATGAGGAAGGTTGTTTAAGTATACCTGGTATTAA
>CAJXMP010000337.1 GCA_913056515.1 uncultured Lewinella sp. | reverse complement strand
TTCATGTATACCTTTCCAAGATCATGGAATGATTCATGGCATGGCGATCCATGAATCATGGATGAATCATGGATGAATATCCACGATTTAGCCAAAACGTTTGATCTGGGCTGAACGCGAAAATAAGTTTCCGGAAATCAGAGCTTCCAGTTGGTATCAAAAAGCAGAAGTTCAGTTTGAAACAAGTTGTCAATTTTGCTGTAACAGACTGTATAAGCTATTACAAGACGCCCACTCAGGAGCAAGACAATTTCCGCCCCGCCAAATAAGTCAGACAATCAAGTTGGCGCATGAAGAAATCAGAAGTCAAGGTTAATAAAAACTACGTGTTTTTTAAAGGAAGACAAAACAGCCCAACACACCGCCCCGCCCGCCTGGCCCAACCAACCCCTGCCCGGCCCGCCCGGCCCAACCGCTCTGCCCGGTCCACCTGGCCCGCCCGGCTCAACCGCTCCGCCCGGTCCATAAAAAGGAGCTGCCAAGCTGTCTACACGTAAATCTATCTAGGGAATCCAAAGCCCTACGTATCCACTTGCATGAAACGAAGTCATATCCAAATGGATGGTAAAAATCACAATTAGGTCCTCGCTGGGTATTTGAAATGGAGGGATTATTATCATCAGATTTATTTGTAACTGAGTTTTGGTTGCATCTTGTGTGGATAGAGTTAATTGATTTTCGATAGATACGAGGAGGTGGTGGAGGATCATATGGATTTTGAGATGTAGTTACAGCAATGTTTTTCTTAGTGTCTTTATTATTTCGTATAATTGTAGGAGGAGTGTCTATATTAAATACAACATTACGATCTGAAGTTTCTGTATTGAAATATGTTGGTGGATGTCTTGAGTTGGTCCGGAACTCTAACAACTTGAGTATTCGTAGAAGTACCTGCTCGTGATCAGTCACGGTATGTTCGTTAAAAATAAGTAATGTATTGTTTTGATAATAATTTCTAATTTGACCTTCATCATCTTCAGTAGCTTCACTAATATTGTCAATGCGTACTTCAGTATTATTATCAATGCGTTGTTCTCGAGTTTCATCAAGAGGATTTCGTTGTGCTTGTTGGGTTTGTTGGTATTTAAGCGGTCTTCTATCCTCAACAAGGTTATTTCCAGTAATCAATCTGCGATCAAAATAGATAAGATGGTTGCACAGTTGTTAAAGTGTTTCTGGATTGAATAACAATGGATTTTCGTTCTGTGCATCAATGATGAAGGTGAAATATTCATCACGAGTGAAATGTTGAGGAAATGCAATATATGCTGCTTGGTCTCTTTCTAACCATAAAAGTTGATATTTATGTCGATAGAAGTTTCTCAAAAACAAAGTGAGTAATTTACTTTGTGAAATTGTTTGTTCAATTAAACTTATGTCTTTTAAAAAAACATAGAAAATTTTGAATTCTGAGTGTATTAGTTTGTACCCAATGATGTGGGTTAAGGTCAAACTGGATTATTCGATCTTCTTCATCTCAAAAACTTGGATATATCGGTTAAGTTCTTCAAGTGCTATTGGACTAAATGTTGGTGTTTCAAAAGTCAGATAATGATCTTTTACTCTGTTCAAGAAGGAATGCTTCTTGAATGGGAACTTGAAGATTGAGAGGATTGGTTGATCTTTTAAAAACAAGAAGTTGAGGAGCTTCTGGATATGGAAATGTAATTTGGGAAGAAAGATATTCAGTTGAAACGACTAGAGATCTATGTCTAATATAGAAGTGGCATGTATCGAGTTGCTCGCTAACGAGGGAAATTGTTTAAATAGTGTGAGGTTCATTCTCAAATGAGAGTGGTCTGGTATAATTGTGAAAAATATTGTGAGAACAAGGGTGTTATTTCTGTGTTTATAAGTTGTTGTTATATTGTCTGTGGAAAGGTCTATGGTTTATTTATTGTTAAGTTGGCTATTTGTAGAGCTCAGGAGAATTGCAGCAAAGCCAAGGACTGTATAAAAGATAAGAAAGTCTTACAAGTGTGGGTTTCGATTAATTATAAGGACATATATTGTTAAAATGAATAGTGTACTGACCTACATTAATAACCAATAGTATTTAGATATTTCTAGAATGTATATTTATTAATTATTGAATGCCTGTAAAACTCTACTCCTTCAGAGAGAGAAAACTAATAATCAGTATTTAGTTGACTTCCCTTTTTTCCTTTCTAAGACCTCCTAGCTTTATTAGAGTCAGCTAGCTAGCATCCTTAGTCTAACTTAGAATAACTGAGCTCAATACTATCTCAAATAAGTTACCATCAACTAAAAGAAAAATAAGACTCTTTAAAGCAGCACAATTTGGTGCGACTTGTAAAATTTTTCTCCCCTCGTCTCTCCGCAATAAATGCTTTCTCTTCTCTCA
>CAJXMP010000336.1 GCA_913056515.1 uncultured Lewinella sp. | reverse complement strand
AATAGGTATTCCCCATGGTCCAATGCAGTGTTTTAGAATCTGGCGACCAATGAATATTAATACCTTCATCCTTTGCCCTAAGCTTCACAGGATGTGTAGTGGACTTAGAGGTTAGTACTACAGGTTGTCCTGTCATAGGTAGTGCTGCAGTATATACTTTGTATAATTCTGACCAGGCTATACTCTTGTTATCTGGAGAAATACTAAAACGTTGAGCATACTTGCTACTAACATGTTTTTTACTATCTGTTCCATCTAGTTTAACACTGTGAAGGGACTTGGTGAGATTACCGAACAAAAAGCCACCCGTTTGATAAAAGATTCGATCTCCATCATTAGAGAAAACAGGATATTCGCCTGATCGCTGAATAAATTGGCTTTCCTTGGTATTTAAATCAAGGATGTAGATACCTGGATTTAAAGCATTCGCATAACCTTGGTGGCTATTCCCTCCATCTTTTCGATAGACAATTTTCTTGCCGTCAGGAGAAAAGTTTGGCGTCCTCAGGATCCCACCAGAAACTAAAGTTTTATTTATACCGGTGTTTAAATTATACCATTGAATGGCGCCTTGATTTTCATCCGTCCAAGTAACATAGCAAATAGATTGTCCATTTGGAGCAAAGTTAACCTCAAATTCAAAGGCTTCTCCAGTGGTCAGTCTATTGGCTTTTTGGCTTTTAAAATCATAACTGTACAGATATCCTGCTGCCGTAAAAATAGCGTAGCTTTGGTCGGGCGACACTCTGAAATTCCGAAGCACCTTTAAATCAATTTCAGATTCAAAAACAGGATTTTCAAATTTCACCGTTTCATAAATCTTATGCTTTACGGCAGCATTAAATGGTATATTTTGAAGGGCTTTGGTTTCCACATCGACTGACCATATTTTTCCTTGACCCCAAAAGACTATTTTTTTATCATCCGGTGTCCAGTTAAAGTGCGTGTATGCGCCAAAAATTGCCCAAGCCTCTGCTTGATCTTTGGACAGCTTATCTGTTAGTGCGATATGAGCGCCTGTATTCAAATCATATACATAGAGTACTGATTGTGTACGAACTCTTCTTATATAGGCTAATTTACTACCATCGCGAGATAAAACAGGACGAATAGCCCCACCAGGTCCACTTAAAACGGTTTCGGTTTCTCCGGTTTCCCTATCATAGCGTTTGATCACATAAATCTGGTTATTGGGGTCTTTATTGTATTGAAAATACCCGCCAGGGTACATATCCTCGGAGAAATACACATATCTTCCGTCTGGAGAACAAACAGGTTCATTTACATCTTGCTGATCATTTTTTCGCTTGGTAAGTTGAAAACCAGATCCTCCCTCAATATGATACATCCAAATTTCTCCTGCACCTAGAGAGCGTTGGCTGGTAAAGTGTTTCCTAGCCACAAAATAATTCCCATCGGGTGACCAAGCTGGATTATTTAATAATCTAAATGATTCCTTGGTTATTTGTTTCGCATTTTCACCACTGGCATCCATAACCCAGATATTATCCCCTCCTCCAGCGTCGGAAGTAAACATAATATGCTTCCCATCTGGACTATATTTAGGTTGAACTTCATAGGGCAAGCCACCACGTATCAACTGGGCATCTCCTCCCCCAATTGGCATGGTATAAATGTCGCCCAAAAGATCAAAAACTATAGTACTTCCATCTGGACTTACATCTACATTCATCCAAGTACCTTCAGAAAAGTTGAAATCATATTCAGCTGAAGCTCCTGGTGGATTCGAAACATCCCAGCTCTCCTCTTCTTGTCCTATGCTCCAAGGCATGTAACATAGCAAAGAGCACATTAGAAGTATTCTAGTTTTCATAGTATAGATTTAAATGGTTTACAAATAATAAGTAAATTAATAAAACCAATTAAAAACTTTAGATGCAAAAGAGATATCAGGATCAAATTCATAGACTAAATGACAAGTTTAGTCAATTACAAAAATTGTTATCCACTACTCCTAAGAATCAATTATACGTCAAACCAAATCCAAAGGCTTGGAGTGTACTCCAAGTCATACAACATTTGTACGCAGCGGAAAGAGGTACTTATCTGTATTTACAAAAGAAATTACAAGGGAATCCATCTGAATTGCCAAGTGTAAATTGGAAATCTAGATTTCGCGAATTGAAATTGATTACCTACTTGAATATTCCACTTCGATGGCCTACGCCTAAGGTTGTTAATCCTGTAAAACTTGAGATAACTACTGATATAGATGAATTAATGAGCGATTGGCTGAACGTTCGACAAGACTTGTTCCAATTAATGACCAATCTGGAAGATAGCTTATGGCAAAAGCAAATACAGAAGCATCCGCTAGTGGGAAGAATCTCACTAAAAGGAACCTTAAATTTTACA
>CAJXMP010000335.1 GCA_913056515.1 uncultured Lewinella sp. | reverse complement strand
GACTCATCAAAAATATTATTAACTCATCTTAAAATAGGTGATTATTTTGATGTGAGATTTTTGCCTACCCTATCTTTTGCCACGAGAAATCTGAGATACAATAAACCGGACGAAGGTGTTTTTCAAAGAAAAATTGAAAGTGTATTTGCGGAAATGCCTTTCCACATCAGATACAAATCTGCTCCTTATAATGATACTAGATTATTCATCATTGGTGGTGTAAAATACTCTTTTGATGTGGCGAGTGAATCTAGATCGGTCATCAAAGATGTGGAATTAGTTAAGGTCTCTCCTACTGATTTTGCGCTAGAAATCGGTGGAGGCATCCAATTTTTCTTCCCTTATTTCATCTTTTCTCCTGAAATCAAGTTTTCACACGGCCTCGGGAATACACTGATCTATAACGAAAACTTAGAAGAGTCGCAGATTATTGACAAAATACTGTCTAGGACATTTACTATTTCACTTCATTTTGAAGGTTAATACAAGCTCCAAAAGCGGTACATGTTGAAATTAAATCTGGAAAAAAGCTCATGAAGTATTCATTGAGCTTTTTTTCATGCTCCTTCATAGTCTCAACAGCAGCATCTAATTGGTCTGGTTTTGAAACTCGATTTTTGAGTTTGTTCATCACAAATTCCAAACCTTGGTATTTCCCATAGGACATCAACCAATCCCCTGCTATCATTCTTTGGGTTTGATCCATAGTAGCTCTAGGAAAAGTAGGAGCAGCATGTAGTAAAACACGATAGGCCTGATCAGCAAAGGTTCTAAGAGGAACAGCACTAAATCTATTCCAATTTTTAGATAATAAATAATCAAAGTAAATATCTACTAGTATTGGAGCATATTTCCTATGCTTTGACCTAAATATTCCACAGGCCTTTTCGACCTCAGGATGTGTATCGGTAAATGAATCAATCAAGCGATGTAACTCCACCCCTCTTTTTACTTCTTCTCGAAGGCCAATAATTTGTCTTTTGTTCAGGAAATCTCCTAGATAATTCCCAACCATCCAATCATCGTTACTGCCAGATAAAAATAGGTGTGCTAAAAAATTCATTTATACTAAACATTCACTCTTCGATTAAAGCTAATATTAATATTTGTCAATACTTAAGATATAAGCTATATTTGCGCCAAATTTCACTATAAAATTATTGGTTCATGGCCTTAAAATGTGGTATTGTAGGACTTCCAAATGTTGGAAAATCAACGCTATTCAATGCTTTAACTTCCGCTAAAGCATTGGCAGCGAACTATCCTTTTGCGACGAAAGATCCCAATGTTGGAATGATTACCGTTCCGGATGTACGTTTAGACAAATTGGCTGAATTAGTAAATCCAGAAAAGGTTCAGCCTACCACGGTTGAAATAGTAGATATCGCTGGATTAATTAAAGGTGCTTCTCAAGGGGAAGGATTGGGTAACCAATTCTTAGCTAATATTCGAGAAGTTGATGCCATCATTCACGTAGTCAGATGTTTTGAAAATGGCAATGTCATTCACGTAGACGGTGATGTAAATCCAACCAGAGATAAAGAAACTATTGACGCGGAGCTACTTTTCAAGGATATAGAGACCTTAGAAAATAAATTAGAGAAATTAAAAAAACAGGCCAAATCAGGTAAAAAAGAAGACCAAAAACTGGTAGAACAAGCTAATAGTTTGTTAGAGCATTTGAATGCTATGAAGCCTGCTAGGAGTTTTGACCAGGATGGCACTATGGATGATTTGCTAAAAGAATTATCTCTTCTAACAGCTAAGCCTATCCTATATGTTTGTAATGTGGATGAGGATTCAGTGATCGATGGAAATGAATTCACGGAAACATTCAAAACTTTTGTACAAGATGAACATGCTGAGGTCATTTTAATTAGTGCCGATATTGAAAGTGAGATTGCCGTAATGGATACCAAAGAAGAGCGAATGGAATACTTGGCAGAATTGGGACTCACAGAACCGGGTGTTAATAAGCTGATCAATTCTTGCTACAAATTATTAAACTTGATTACTTATTTCACTGCAGGTGTAAAGGAGGTAAGAGCATGGACTATTGTGAAAGATTGGAAGGCACCACAGGCTGCAGGAGTTATCCATACGGATTTTGAGAAAGGCTTTATTAGAGCGGAGGTAATTAAATATAACGACTACATTCAATATGGGTCAGAAGCTAAAGTAAAAGATGCTGGGAAAATGAATGTAGAGGGCAAGGATTATGTTGTAGAGGATGGAGATGTCATGCATTTCAGATTTAATGTCTAATTAGTATGTATAGATATTATCTCTTACATAAACCTTTTGGCTATTTAAGTCAATTCACCAAAGAGGTGCCTGACCATAAGGTACTGTCTGATTTACATCAATTCCCTAAAGATGTCTATCCTGTTGGAAGATT
>CAJXMP010000334.1 GCA_913056515.1 uncultured Lewinella sp. | reverse complement strand
TAGTTTAAGCTCTTCTGGTCAAGCATCTTATGAAGAGCAGTATAACGGTGGCATGGGGTCTAATGGTTTAACTTCAGCGCGTCATGATGTATTTGAAAAAGCTTATTTGTCCACCTACCCAGATAGCTCAGATCCGAATACTCCAGATGAAGTCAAATATATAGGTTCGAAGAAATTGACGGATACCATTACTATTGGAGAGGAAAGCATTCCTGTTGGGAAATTAGTTCTTTCTCCCACAAGAACTTATCTACCTGTCATGAAAAGAATCTTTGAGGAAGTTCCTGAAGGTATTGATGGGATTATTCACTGTACTGGAGGTGGGCAGACTAAGGTGGTTAAATTTATTGATCAAGTAAAGGTCATCAAGGATAACTTATTTGAAGTTCCCCCATTATTTGAACTGATTCAGCAAGAAAGTGGCGCATCTGAAAAGGAGATGTATCAGGTGTTCAATATGGGCCAGCGTATGGAATTTTATACCTCAATGAAACACGCTGAAACTATTATAGCTTGCGCAAAATCATTTAATATTGATGCGAAAATTATTGGACACGTAGAATCAGCACCACAGGCAGAGGTAGAAATTCGAACTGCCCAAGGAACCTACAATTATTTCAATTAATTCTTACCAACATAATTGTACGGACTAATAGCTTTTAATTCATCCTTTAATTGATCATTGATTGCTAATGAATCAATGAAAGCGTGGATATCAGCTTGACTAATATGAGCCTTTCCTCTGGTGAGCGCTTTCAGGGCCTCATATGGTTTATCGAAATGCTCTCTTCTAAGGATGTTTTGAATAGCTTCCGCCGTAACGATCCAATTAGCTTCTAAGTCTGATTTAAGCTTAGCCTCATTCAACAACAGCTTACCGATTCCTTTAAGCGTGGACTTAAATCCAATAAGCGTATGTCCCATAGGACTTCCGATATTTCTCAATACGGTACTATCTGTTAGATCTCGTTGAAGCCTTGAAATGGGTAATTTTTGTGCTAAATGATTAAACAATGCATTGGCAATGCCAAAATTACCTTCTGCATTTTCAAAATCTATAGGATTGACTTTATGCGGCATGGCTGATGATCCAACTTCTCCTGCAATGACTTTCTGTTTGAAATAGTCCATAGATACATAGGTCCAGATATCCCTACAAAAATCAATTAAAATGGTATTTATACGGCTAAGTGCATGAAATTGAGCAGCAATTTGATCGTAATGCTCAATTTGTGTAGTCGGATAAGATCGCGTAAGACCTAATTTTTTATCCAAGAATTGAGTAGCAAAATCGTGCCAATCGTGATTTGGAAAGGCTACATAATGTGCATTCATATTTCCAGTTGCCCCTCCAAACTTTCCAGCGTGTGGAATAGATTGTAATTGCTTTAATTGAGTGGCTATCCTAACCTTAAACACTTTGATTTCCTTACCTAATGTAGTTGGAGAAGCTGCTTGACCATGTGTTCTGGCCAACATGGGTGTGGTAGCCCATTCTTTGGATAAATCTTCTAATGTGTTTAAAATTTCTTCCAAGACTGGATAATAGCTGTCCTCCAAGGATGCCTTAAAAGACAAAGGAATAGCAGTATTGTTTATATCCTGAGACGTTAAGCCAAAATGAATAAACTCTTTATATTTTTGAAGTCCAAGTGCATCGAATTGCTCCTTTATAAAATATTCAACAGCCTTTACATCGTGATTGGTTACCCGTTCAATAGCTTTGATTGATTCAGCTTGCTCTAGCGTAAAATTAGTGGCTATAGCTTGAATTCCCTTCACTTGATTAGAATCAATACCACTCAATTGTGGTAGACCTAGACCTACAAGGGCTAGGAAGTATTCCACTTCTACTAAAACACGGTATTTTATAAGCGCATATTCGGAGAAATAATTCGATAATGCCGCTGTTTTATTGGCATACCTTCCATCAATAGCTGAAATTGCTGTTAACATAACTCAGAGCTAAGGTTTTAAATGAAAAAAAGTATTGTAATTTTATGCTGTCGCATTTTAAATACGATTATACCATTAAAATTGAACTTTTTGCATTAAAGTTTAATTAGTTTTGCAGGAATATACCAATTGACACCAACTATGCAATCCGGAAAATTACTCATAGGAAGTTCCAAGTTTAAATTGACCATAGATCGTCTATGCCAACAATTGCTCGAGGATTATGGTGACTTTAAGGATACTTGTATTATTGGTATTCAACCTAGGGGAATTTACCTAGCCGACCGCGTCATTAATAGATTACAGCACATTAATCCTAATCACTATGGACGTATCGACAAAGTGGTGGAGGTCTGCTGATGGTACAATTATCTGGCCGACCTACGCGTGCCCCTTATGGATCTTGCCTCGTACCAGCTGCCTTTCCGCCCCGATGCAGAAAAAAGGGC
>CAJXMP010000333.1 GCA_913056515.1 uncultured Lewinella sp. | reverse complement strand
AAGGCTACCCCCCAACTATATACTCGAGGATGGTTAATAAAAGGTCGAATCAAAAGTTGAAGTCTTAGCAAACTGATTTCTTTAAAACTTGGTTCAACCAAATCCTGATTTAAAGCAGTAATTTTTTGGTTTAGTGCTTTATCTGAGCAATATACCAAGCCCCCTATTCCTGCTGACAACGGTTTATTCCATTGAAAAGAATAAAAGGAAGCTTTAACAAAGCTTGGGGGATATTTTTGATTTTCATATCGAGTTCCTAAGCCATGAGTAGCATCTTCAATACAAATGATACCCTTAGAACGGCATATATCCTCTAGTACTTTATAATCAGCTGGAATACCAAAAGTATTTTGAGCAATAATGACCTTGCTTTTAGAACTGATGGCTTGCTTGAGCTTAGTAGGGTTATATTGTAGATTGATTGGATTTATATCTACATAGATAGGTTTAGCCCCACAATAAATAATCGCATTGGCAACGACAACACAAGTAAAGGCAGGAATAATTACTTCATCGTCTTCCTGAACATCCAAAGCTTTCAAGATAGCAAACAAGCCTACCCTACCTTTCCAAAATAAATGTACACTATCTGGCGATACATCCAAATATTGTGAAATATGGTTCATCGACAATTTTAAATAATTTTAAAAACAAAAAAAACTAAAAAAACCAATATTTATTGGTACTCTGAGAAATAATTGATAGAATTTACCAAAACAAAAAAAACAAATTGTACTACCAAACAAGATTAGGTGAAGCCATATTTGTATTATAAGCAACTTAAATCAATGCCCATGGAGAATCGTACAATCCTTGAATTCCTCTCGCAATACCCAGTATTTGCAAACTTAACAGCAGAAGAATTCTCTACCATCATTGACAAGGTAGATATAAAAAACTACAAAAAAAATCAACACATTTATTGTGAAGGTGACCATTCGGACCGCATTTACTTCCTAGCAAAAGGAAGTGTTAAACTCTCCTCTATTGACCAAGATGGAAGAGAATTTATTAAAGCTATACTTCATCCTATGGCTTTATTTGGCGAGACGAGTATTGGCTCTCAAAAGTATAGATCCGAAAATGCTATTTGTTTGGAAGCGCACATTTCCGTTGCAAGCATTGCTGTAAAGGATCTAAAGATTCTTATGATTCAGAATAGAGTTTTATCTAATAACATTATTAGAATGCTATCCGATAAAGTTTTACAATCTGAGCATAAATACCAGCACTTAATTTTTAAAGACGCTCGTTCAAGAATTATTGAGTTCCTGAAGGAATCTGCAGAGAAACAAGGAAGACAAGTTGGACTAGAAATGCTAGTAAAGCATACCCTAACGCAGCAAGATATTGCTAATATCACTGGTACTTCTAGGCAAACCGTAACTTCCGTACTCAATGAATTGAAGAAGGATAACTTGATACATTTTGATAGAAGACGGATCTTAATTCGTGATCTTGAAAAATTAGCTTAGATTTTTAAGTCTATTCGCTGTCCATCTTGCATTGCCAAAACATTTGAACAATAAGGTGATGCTTCACTGATGAACAGATTTGGATGTGGATACCTTGGTGAGAAGTGGCCTAACAATAAATTTTTAGCTTGAATGTGTTGAGCAAATTGGCCTGCTTCTCTAGCAGTTGAATGTCCAGTAAATTCAGCTCTATGGGAATCTGCATCTAAAAAAGTAGACTCATGAAAGATGTAGTGTACTTCTTTCAGTAGTTCTAAGTTATTATCTAGTGGTCTTGAGTCAGATATAAAAGCTAATATTTTCTCCGCTGGTTTTTTGTACGTTAGTGCCGTTGCTTCATATACTACTCCCTCTTCTCCTGTTGCATCTAACCCCGCTTTAAGTTGCTTAATTTGACTTACTGATAGATTCAAAGATTGAATAGTACTTTTTTTGATTTTCCTTACCCCTTCAGATTTAATTGCAAGGAAACCGCAACATGGAATAGTATGATCTAGCGGAATTGCCCAAAACTCTAAACTTTGGGTAGTCCAAAGTTTTTGGGGCGTTTGAAAATCGTGTGTATTATATCGAATTTCAAAGTTTAGATCGATTTCAAACTCAAAAAGTGCCATACTGTCTTAAACCAATTTTGAACAAGAATTTTCAATTTGCATCAGTGTGTGCTGCTGCCCCCGAACGCTTCAGCGTCAAATGTTGGTTCCAAGGACCCTCCTCATCTATATTTCTCCGATAATTCGATTTTTTGCGCCTGTCGCGTTGTTGAAAAGAAGTGCATTTTTACAATTCTTAGCTAGGTATCTCAAAAAACTAGATTTGAAATGCACCCCTAGTATAAAGTATATACAGATCCTCGAAACTATCTCAGTTAAGTCGACCTCGATCAATATGGAAGAGGAGATCTTCTAAATAGCATACATGGCCTATTATAAGA
>CAJXMP010000332.1 GCA_913056515.1 uncultured Lewinella sp. | reverse complement strand
AATGATTCAAGAAGGAATGACTGCTGAAACTGTTCAAGGAAGCGAGCTCACTTTTTCCTTATCAGGGGGTGTTAGAATTTCAGATGCGACCTCTGAGGATGCTAGAGTATTAACCCCAGATGTACTCACTTCAAATGGTATTGTCCATATTATTGACAAGGTTCTAGTTCCTCAAGAAGTTCTAGATGTATTGTTGCCACAAAACACGATTGTTGATATCGCTGTTGCTACCGAAGATGTATCTGTTCTAAAAGACGCAGTAATTAAAACATTTCTAGCAGGTACCTTAAATGAAGACGGTCCATTTACCGTATTCGCACCTACAAATACAGCTTTTGTAAACCTGTTAGATACTCTTGGAGATAATTACAATAGTCTCGATGATTTTGATACTACTGAGGAGTTAGATCTGCTAAAGAATATTCTCCTCTATCACGTAATACCTGCAGAGGTAAGGTCTACTGATTTAACAGCTGGAGAGGTAGCTACCGCTTTCGCAGACAATAAAATTGAAATAATTGCTTCAGGAGACGGATTTGTTATTGGAGATGCGAGTGAAGTAGATGCAACTATTGAGGCAGCAGATATTATTGCCTCAAATGGAGTAATTCATTTGATTGACAAAGTATTGCTGCCTCAATCGGCGTTAGACTATTTCTCGAATTAAATTTCTTAAGATTTAGATTCTAGTAAGCTCATCTTTAATTAGATGGGCTTATTTATCTATATTACACTAAGAACTTAGACAATTATCATGAAAGACATTAAGTACTTATTGGCCTATACCATACCGGTAAGCTGTCTTATTGCTTTGGAAATAAGAGGATTATTCAGCTTTCTAACGGTTATTTATGCTTTTGGACTGATTCCATTACTTGAGCTAGTATTTTCCTCATCTGAGAGTAGTTATACTGAAGAAGACAAGTCGAGCCGATTAAAGAATGTACTTTTTGATTTGATGTTGTATTTGAACTTGCCTATTCTGTTTGGGATTTTAGTTTATGGATTAATAGTTCTCACCACTCAGGATTTAGCTAGATACGAATTGGTAGGGCTTGTATTTTCTATCGGAATTGTAGCGGGCACAAACGGTATTAATGTTGCTCACGAATTAGGTCATAGGCAAACAAAGGCGGAACAGTTTTTAGCGAAGTTATTGTTACTGCCTTCTCTTTACATGCACTTCTTTATCGAACATAATTTAGGGCATCATCGAAATATTGGTACTCCTGAAGATCCTGCAACGGCTAGAAAAGATCAATCGGTTTATCACTTTTGGTATACCTCCATTTTTGGCCAAATTCGCTCTGCACAACAAATTCAAAAAAGATTATTAGATAGAAATGGGAAAGGTTTTTGGTCGTTTGAAAATGAATTATTGCTTTTCTTCTGCGCAGAGTTGGGATATTTAGCTTTGTTGTACGTTTCATTGGGAGTTCAAGGATTGATTGCTGGAATTTCTATTGCCTTGGTTGCGGTACTTCTGCTTGAGACTATTAATTACATCGAACATTATGGACTAGTCCGTAAAAAAGTAAATGATCGATATGAACGAGTAACCCCTGCACATTCTTGGAACTCAAATCATGTAATTGGCCGAATGGTGCTCTATGAACTGACACGTCATAGTGACCACCACCATCGCGCTTCTAAAAAGTATCAGATACTAGAAAGTATAGAGTCTAGCCCACAACTACCCTTCGGGTATACCACCTGTATGGTACTTTCCCTGATCACCCCTCTGTGGTTTAGAATGATGAATTCGAGAATTTCCTGAGCTACTTAGGCCTTTCGGACAAATTCTGATTTCAAGGCCATAGAGCCGAATCCGTCTACCTTGCAGTCGATATTGTGATCCCCGTCGGTTAGCCTTATGTTTTTCACTTTCGTCCCAGCCTTGATTGGTTTCGGTGCGCCTTTTACAGGAAGATCTTTTATTACAATTACTGTGTCGCCGTCGTTTAAAACGTTTCCGTTAGAATCTTTGATAAGTGAACTTTCGTCAATTTCGTCTGGGTTCCATTCGTGTCCGCATTCAGGGCAAGCGAATAATTCTCCCATCGGATACCCATAGGGTGATTTACATTCAGGACAGTCTTTCATTGGATATAGGTTAGGGTATAAAAGTAAATGATTTTTCAGGAGGTAGGGTGCGAAGCTCTCCCAAGAAACTCGAATCACACTGAAAAACAAAAAAGCCCATCCGAAGGGATGAGCTTTTGAGGTTTTGTGGTACCTCCAGGAATCGAACCAGGGACACACGGATTTTCAGTCCGTTGCTCTACCAACTGAGCTAAGGTACCGACCTTGCTTGCGTGCAAGCGGGTGCAAATATAATTTTAAAATTACTACTAAAAAATAAAAGGATGAAAAAATGGTCTTAAGCGTGCAAATCACGATCTTTAAACGGTGAATTTGACGATCGACATAGGGAATACACGT
>CAJXMP010000331.1 GCA_913056515.1 uncultured Lewinella sp. | reverse complement strand
AACTGGACCAGATCTATTGGGAGTCATCAAAGGACTTGTAACTTTTTCTGTACCTAAAGGAAGCTTACTTAGCATTATTAGTTTGGTTGGAACGACTATAGTCCCCTATAATTTATTTCTCCATACTGAATTAGTTCGGGAAAAATGGAGCCAAAAAACAGCGCTTCCAAAGGCTTTGACTGATATGGTTTTAGCACTAGGACTTGGAGGGGTTATTTCATTGAGTATCATTATTACAGCTGCTGGTATTGAAGCCAATGAACTGCGCAATGCAGCAGACTTAGCCTTAGGACTAGCTCCCATTTTTGGAGATGGCGCAAAATACCTACTGTCGCTTGGCCTTTTTTCTGCTGGTATTACAAGTTCAATTACCGCGCCTTTGGCTGCGGCCTATGTTGTTTGTGGCTGTTTGGGATGGAATACTGATTTAAAAGCTCCTCATTTTCAGCGTATTTGGGCGGTGGTTGTATTAATTGGCGTTCTTTTTGCTTCAACAGGAATAACCTTTATTCAAATTATCCAATTTGCACAAATCGCGAATGGGATTTTACTTCCAATTATTGCAGGTATTTTAGTATGGATTATGAATAAAGCCTCTTGGCTAGGTGATAATAAAAACAATCTTATTCAAAACCTCTTTGGATTGATAATTGTGCTACTTTCTCTCATTTTAAGCATTCGATCTCTGGCTGCTGTATTTCAATTTATTTAATAATAATGAATCTTTTAATTAATGCAGATATAGGCGAAGGGATTGGAGATGATGAAGGCTTAATGCCACTCATTCAAGCCTGTAATATTGCCTGTGGAGGGCATGCGGGAAATATTCAGGAAATCCAAAAAACTATTGCCTTAGCCAAAAGATATGGGGTCCATATCGGAGCACACCCCTCCTATCCTGACAGAGATTATTTTGGTCGTAGATCATTAAATATAAAAGCGTCACAACTATATCAAAGTTTAAACGACCAAATACAGCTCCTTCAAGATCAGCTTGCGGGTGAATATCTTCATCATATTAAACCACATGGTGCTCTTTATCACGATTGCGTAAATCTAAAATCTACAGCTCAAATATTTTTAGAAGTTGTTGAAAAAACTTGTCCTGATACGATTATCTTAACTGCACCAAAAAGCGAATTAGGTGCTATGGCCAAAAAAAGAGGATACAAAGTATGGAAAGAAGCATTTTTAGACCGCGCTTATACAGCAACGGGTCAACTTCTTTCTCGCTCTAAAAAAGGTGCGGTACTTAGCACCCCTGAAGCCATTAAGAAACGAATTCTTGATTTGACTCAAAAAGGAGGTGTTTATTCCAATGACGGTCAATGGATTCCTCTAGTGGCTGATACTTACTGTGTACATGGAGACCATCCCAATGCAACAGATCTATTGAAAAAAGCCTTAGATGAAATCAAATAGTAGATGCAAAGTATAGAACAAGCCTCCCCTTTTCATTTTTTTCTAGTCCACCCAAATATCGTCCTCTTGGAGTGGCATGAAGCTCCTTCAGATACCCTTTTACTTCAGCTTGTTTCTTTTCGCAATGAACTTCTGAATAAATTTGAAACGATTTACCAAATTACTCAGGGCTATCGCTCACTTATGCTGTACCATCACCATAAAATTGAACGGGTTGATGTCTATAATGAAGAGCTCCTATCCGTATTTGGTGCTATTTCTAACAAATTATCAATTAGTGAAAAAAAATGGGAAATTCCTGTGTGTTATGACAAACAACTTGCGATGGATTTAGCTCCCTTAGCGGATGCTTTAAAGCTAACAATACAAGAGTTAGTTGAATTACATTCTAGTGCAACTTATCGTGTTTATTTTATAGGTTTTTTACCTGGTTTTTTATACCTAAATGGATTACCTAAAAAATTGGAATATGCTCGAAAAAATCAACCCTCAGCTCGAGTGGAAGCGGGCAGTATAGCAATTGGAGGGAAGCAAACTGGAATTTATCCATCAGCTAGCCCTGGAGGATGGCACATCATTGGGAGGACCCCCTACCCTCTCTTTCGTCCTAAAATGGAGCATCCTTGTTTTGCTCAAGCTGGAGATTTAATACAATTCAAATCAATCAGCCTAGAAGAATTTAACGAACTCGCTCTGCAAAGTAAAAACAATACGCTGAGCATACAACCATTATGATAGAAGTACTACGTACTGGACTTTATACTAGCATCCAAGATGAAGGGCGTTTGGGCTACCAGCACTTTGGAATTCCAATCGGTGGTGCTATGGATCTCGGTGCCATGCATGAAGCAAATAGATTACTGGGTAATCCTAAAAACAGTGCAGTACTTGAAATGAGTTTTCAAGGCCCCAAACTTCTTTTCCACCGAACTACACAAATTGCGGTCAGGGGTGCGCTCATGGAAATTCGATTAAATAATCAAAGAGTTGAATCCGTCAATGTAATTACAATAAAAAAAAATGACCTCTTACAGTTTGGCGCTGCTTATCATGGAAAGCGTACT
>CAJXMP010000330.1 GCA_913056515.1 uncultured Lewinella sp. | reverse complement strand
TTATTCCAGAAGCTATGGGGCTCCCGTATGAATTGGTTGAAAAAAAGGGACCCATTTTTCCAAAGACCATACAATCCAAATCAGATATTGATGCACTGGTAGAAGGGGAGGAAGCAGCAGACTTAATTAGTTATGTATATGAAGCCATTGATCAAACGATTCATAGATTAGACCATAGAGTGCCTTTAATTGGATTTGCAGGAGCTCCTTGGACTTTATTTGCATACATGCTAGAAGGAAGTGGAAGTAAAACGTTTTCTAAGGCAAAGAAATTCCTTTATCAGGAGCCAGTATTGTCCCATCAACTAATGCAAAAGATTACCAATACAATCATTGCCTATTTACAGCGTAAAATCAATCATGGTGTAGCCTTGGTTCAAGTATTCGATTCATGGGCTGGCCTATTAGACGAAAAGTTGTATCGTACTTTTGCACTGCCTTATCTAAAGCAAATTAGAACTGCAGTTGGTGATCATCCCATTACGATTTTTTCTAAAGGTGCATGGTTCTCCTTAGAGGAAATCGGGCAACTTCAGCCAACCGTTGTAGGTATAGATTGGACTTGTTCACCTACATTTGCGCGACAAAAATTAGGTCCTAATCAAATCTTGCAGGGTAACTTAGATCCTTGCCAACTCTACGGAACTAGAGCTGACATAACTAAAAACACCATTGAAATGATTGAAAATTTCGGTCCTAACCACATAGTAAATCTAGGCCATGGTGTTTATCCTGACACTCCTTTGGATGGGGTAAAGCAATTCATACAAACAGTTAAATCCTACCAATATTAACCGGAATCAAGTCAAGGACTGAAAACCCTAATTTTATTTAGAGGTTTTCATTGGATTGTCTAATTTTATATAGATTTGTGAAGAATAAGAAAAAACCATACTCTACTGGAGTATGGTCAATCAAAATAATCATTCAATGAGTTGGTTTAAAAGACTAAAAGACGGAGTTCAAACAGCAACAGCACACAAAAAAGAAGCTCCAGATGGTGTTTGGTATAAGTGTAAACGATGTTCTGAAACTTCTACAACAAAAGAATTAAAGGAAAATAACTATAAATGTTCCCATTGTAATTATCATGTTCGTATCGGTTCGAGTGAATATTTTGAATTGATTTATGATGGTAACTATCAAACTTTGTTTGATGACCTCATTTCTAAAGATTTTTTGAAATTTGAGGATCTAAAGCCCTATACTAAAAGGTTGTCAGATGCTAAAAGAAAAACGAATCTAAATGATTCTATTAGTGTTGCAGTTGGTAAGGTTAAAAAGAAACCCTTGGTGATTGCAGCAATGGACTTTAGTTTTATCGGTGGATCTATGGGGTCTGTAGTTGGTGAAAAAATAGCTAAGGCCATTGATTATAGTTTGGAACATCGGATTCCATTTATGATCATTTCGAAGTCAGGAGGAGCACGTATGATGGAGTCAGCCTTTTCCTTGATGCAGATGGCTAAGACTTCTGCTAAACTTTCCTTATTAGCTAAGGCAGGTATACCTTATTTTTCATTTTTAACTGATCCGACAACTGGGGGAGTTACCGCTTCATTCGCTATGTTGGGTGATGTTAATTTTGCAGAACCAGAAGCACTGATAGGCTTTGCCGGTCCTCGTGTTATTAAGGAGACCATTAAAAAAGATCTTCCAGAGCTAAGCCAAACTTCAGAAATCCTAACAGGAACTGGATTATAATACTTTATAGTAGATAGAAGTGAACTAAGAGAAAGGATAGCTACTTTGTTGTATTTATTCAACAAAGCATAATAGCTTTTGTAAAAAAAAGAGGAACTCGAATGAGCTCCTCTTTTTTTATAGTATAATTATTTTCAATCCAGGTTTCATAGGATCTTGATGTTCTAAAAGCAAATCAATAAATCCTTGACCATATCTCAAATAAAAACTCATAAAATTATCTGTTCGCTCCTGAAGACCATTATTCGGAAATAGCTTTTGCTTGATGGATTCAATTTGATTGAGTTTTACACTATGCTTTTGTTTTTCAGCTTTTTGAATCCGCTTTTCTAGGCCTTCTAAACCTTTGATGATTTTAGTCGATTCTGCCTCCGTTTTTCCCTTTAAACTAGGATCAATTTCAACAGCTTTATATTTCACTTTATCCATTAGGGCTTGAATGGACTCAATTTCTTCTTGTAGTTTAATTTCATTTGCTGCGTTCTGTTCTACATAAGCATTTTGTAGAACTATCGTGTCTTTGAGCAGATCTTCAATCTCTAGGCCAAGCTTAGCCCATTTTTCTATTGTTTTTCCGTCCGTTAATAGTATGGAATCTCTTCTTACTAAAACTGGAAATGGGATTTCAGCAAGCTTGAATTGATCTTTTCTTTCCAACCAATAGGCCAATTCACCTCCTCCGCCTACATAGGCCAAATTAGGTAAAATCTGCTCTTGGTAAAGTGGTCTTAATATCACATTCGGACTAAATGCGGCTGGGTTTTGATTTAATTCCTCTAGCAT
>CAJXMP010000329.1 GCA_913056515.1 uncultured Lewinella sp. | reverse complement strand
CGTCAGAAGAATATGTCTGAATATACAATGGACGTTCGGGGATATATGATGAACCAAAGTAACTTATCCAGAGATTATAACTTCTATGGTCGAATTGATTCCTTAGATCAACCAGCGTATGCGCTTATGTTAGATGAATTTGTGGATACGATGAAAGTTTTTTTGCAGCAAGTGGAAGATGTGGAGTATGTGAAGTCCGAAGAAAAAAAGTTGGATGCTAGAAGGAAATCCTGGATGGAAAGGAAAACTCAGCGCGATAATATGCCTCAAGCAGGTGATGTGGCTATTGATTTTACATATCCTGATACTACTGGACAGAATTACTCGCTTTCTTCTTTTGAAGGTAATTTGGTATATGTAGATGTGTGGGCAACCTGGTGTGGACCTTGTAAGGCAGAGATCCCAAGTTTACAACAGTTAGAAGCAGATTATCACGATCAAGCTATTACCTTTTTGAGTGTATCCGTAGATACCGATGAAGCGGCTTGGAGAAAGATGGTTCAAGATAAATCACTTGGAGGTACGCAGCTTTGGGCTGATGGCTGGAGTCAGATTACTAAAGACTATGCTATTTTTGGTATTCCAAGATTTATGCTGTTTTCAGCCGATGGTAAGGTGATTTCAAACGATGCGCCTAGACCTTCTTCTGCAGATATACGAGATTTGTTTGATGCTAATCTGTAGCTATGAATTACTCAAGAAAAAGGAAGCTTATGTAAATAGGCTTCCTTTTTTTATTCCAGGCCCAAAAACTCTAGGGTTCATCTTTTTGTTTTGAACGTATAAAAAGATAAGTATGAAAATTGTATTGATCATATTAGGGGCTTTACTTGCTATTTTTGGAATAGCTCAATTATTCTTTCTTAAAACGCAAAAAGACATTGAGTCCTATCCATATGCTATAGTGAAAAGCTATGATGATATTGAGGTCCGAGCCTATGAATCCAGCTTATTTACTGCGGTTAATTTGAATACTACTGGTTATGAAAATACTTCTAGTAGAGGTTTTTCAATATTGGCTGGATATATTTTCGGCAACAATGATCGGAATGAGAAAATAGCAATGACTTCACCTGTATCGATGTCTATGGAAGATTCCGTAACTATGATGTTTATGGTGCCTAGTACTTTGGATGAGGCCTCTTTACCAAAGCCCAATCAATCCCAAATTGACTTTGTAAAGGAACCTGCTCGTACCATGGCGGCCATTCGTTTTGGTGGATGGGCTAATGATGACAAATTAGAAAAATATAAAGGAAAATTAGTCGAGGCTTTAGCTAAAGAAGGGCTTACATACAAAGAGCCATTTTATTACTTTGGCTATAATGCCCCTTATGAAGTGTTTAAGCGCAGGAATGAGGTTGTAGTTGAGTTGGTGGATACAGAGCTTCCTTAAACCAATAAAACAGTTCTGAGAGGATTTTATTACATGACCCCTTCACTATCCGTACTTTTTTAGATAAATGCTTGAGTGTTGTGTCAATTCGTTGCAAATTGATATTCAGTGTTTTACAGTCTGAAGGCAAATGGCAAAACAAGCAGATCAATTAAGTATCACATCTATATCGGTTTATCAATCTAAGATCAAACTTAGCAAACCTTTTGTGATTTCTCTGGGGCCCTTAAGCCATGCAGAAAATGTTATTATTGAGATCAAATCCAATACGGGATTGATCGGGTTTGGCGAGTGTAGTCCCTTTATGACTATTCATGGAGAAAGTATGGAAACCTGCTTCGTGGTAGCCAGGTATTTGGGTAAAGTTTTAATTGGAGAAAATCCTATGGATATTCAGCGTTGTACGGCACGTATGGATGCTATTATTTTTGGTAATGCGAGTATAAAAAGTGCGTTCGATATGGCCCTTTATGATATCGCAGCTCAAGAGGCAAAAGTACCTTTATATCGATTCTTAGGGGGTTCTAAGCAAAAGGTCTTATATACAGACTACACGGTTAGTTTGAGTGATCCATCAGCAATGGCTTCGGCTGCTAAGGAGATTATGCTCAGGGGATTTCCTGTGATTAAAGTAAAGGTAGGTGCTGGAATAGGACAGGATGTCGAAAGTATTCGACAGATTAGAGCGGCAGTAGGTATGGATATTCCTATTCGGATTGATGCGAATCAAGCTTGGGGTATAGATGAAGCTATTCAAATTTTGAAAGCACTAGAACAATACCGTATTCAGCATTGTGAAGCTCCTATTCGTAAAGGACAATATGCAGCATTAGCAAACATTAGGAGGAATAGCCCCATCCCAATTATGGCAGATGAATCTTGTTGCACTCCTTTCGATACGGAGCAATTGATTCAATACCAATCTTGTGATAGTCTTAATATTAAGTTAGGGAAGTCAGCTGGTCTTTTTGCCGCCTTAAAAATCATTGAATTGGCGAAATCGGCTGCTTTGCCACTTCAAGTTGGAGGATTTTTAGAATCTAGACTTGGATTTACGGCTGCTGCTCATTTAGCACTTAGTAGCCCACAGGTCGTGTATTGTG
>CAJXMP010000328.1 GCA_913056515.1 uncultured Lewinella sp. | reverse complement strand
TGGATTTCTTATTTTGAAGGATAGTTATATGTATTTATGGACTCAATCTATACATGTGCTGTCAGTAAATACGTCTTAATAACTAGTAATCAGGTGATTTCAACGGCATATCATTTCAAAGTTGCAGCAACCTTAGGATAGGAGAGAGTAGGCATTCCGACCCAGTCCATTGCTTGGAGATGATAGTATTTGAATCAAATAAAAATTTTGTTCGCAACAGATAATTACTTTTATGGAAGGTACACCAAAGAAAGGTATCAGAGGATTAATAGAAAATTGGCAAAGTGATTTAATCGCGGCGTTGAGTGTTTCTCTTATTGCTTTACCTCTTTCATTGGGTATCGCTTTGGCTGCGGGGGCACCTGCTATGTCAGGTATCATTTCGGCAATTGTTGGTGGAGTTGTAACAACGCTTTATCGTGGAGGTCATATCTCCGTAAATGGGCCGGCTAAAGGGGTTATTGCTGTTATATTATTGGGCATTGCTTTGATGGATGATGGTTCAGGGCAAGCTTTCAATTACGTATTAGCTGCAGTAGTTGTTTCTGGTGCCATTCAAGTAGTATTGGGATTGTTGAAATTAGGTCGATTGGCTGATATATTTCATTCTTCCGTGATTCACGGGATATTGGCAGCCATCGGAATCATCATATTTGCTAAGCAAATCCATGTCGCCTTAGGCACACATTCCGATAGTCCAAGCATTATACAAAACCTTGTTGATGCGGTTCTATTCCTACCTCAAGCAAATCCTTTTGTGGTGATTATTGCCTTAGCAGGCTTACTTCTATTGTTGTTTAATTCTAAAATTACCAATCGATTCTTCCATATCCTGCCTGCACCGATGTGGGTTATAGCCCTTTCTATCCCCTTTGTTTATTGGTTCAATTTCTTTGACTTGCATACCCTTTCTTTTTTTGGGAAGCCCTATGAGGTGGGACCTGAATTATTGTTGGATATTCCCAATAATATTATGGATTCAATCATGCATCCAAATTTTGGTAAAATTAATACGATTGAGTTCTGGACAACCGTGGTATCTCTTTTGATCATTACAAGTATAGAATCATTGGCAATTGCCAAAGCAGTAGATAAGATTGATCCCTATAAGCGAAAGACGGATTTAAATAAAGATTTGACAGGTATTGGATTGAGTACGATGGTAGCTGGCCTGATTGGAGGTCTGCCAATTATTGCTGTGATTATCAGAAGTACGGTCAATATTCATAACGGTGCGAAGACCAAGTGGTCCAATATGTACCAAGGGCTTTTATTGCTAGTTTTTATTGTGGTTTTGAGCCCGATTATGAGACAAGTACCGCTTTGTGCTTTTGCCATTTTACTTGTTTATACGGGGTTTAAGTTGGCAGCACCTGCCGTATTTAAACAAATTTATAATCAGGGCATTGAGCAATTAGTATTTTTTATATGCACCATGATATTAACCCTTTATACCAATTTATTGATTGGCTTGCTGGGTGGATTATTATTGGTCATGGTGAGTCATATGCTATTGGCCAAGGCATCCATACCTCAATTTTTTAAAATGGTATATCGTTCGGGCTCAGATTTAATCAAGAATCCAGATGGGAGCTACGATGTTAAGGTTAAGGGGATTGCCAACTTTCTGGGCATCTTAAATATTGACAAAATGTTGGCCCAGATTCCTCCTGGAGTCCATGTTAATATCGATTTATCGGAGACCCGTCTGGTTGGTATTACTTACATGGATTATATTGTAGATTACCTGAAAACGCAGAATAATACTGGCGGCAAAGTCCAGATTGTAGGTCTGGATTCCCATGTGTCCTCTTCTACCTACAATAAGGCTTTAAAAATTGCACCCAATAATCAAGTGGTGAAATTGTCAGCAAGACAAGAACGCTTGCAAAATTTGGCGAATGAGCAGGGTTATCAATACAACAGTCAAGTAGATTGGAATACCACCTATTTAAAGAAATTTCACTTTTTTGAAATTAGACCTATTGAACGCAAATCAAATTGTCTGAAAGGGCAATTTGAAGATTTGAATGTTTCTTGGGAGATTGCTGATGTAAATTTCAGTGAGGGCGGAGCATTTACAGCGGAGACTTTTAATACGACTCTAATTCTCCTGAAATTGAATAAAAAAATACCTGTTTTCACTATGGAAAAAGAAGGGGTATTTGAAAAAATATTTGATCGTGTCATGGCCTATACTGGATATAAAGACATTGATTTTGATATGTATCCAAATTTTTCAAAGAAATTTCTAATCACTGGAAATAAAGAAGCTGAAATTCGAGCATTCTTTACAGATAAAGTCATTCGTTTTTTCGAAAATCACCAGATATATCACTTAGAAAGTAATGGTGAAGCCTTAATCATTTTTGATAAGATTAAATTAGCTCGTACAGACGAAACCGTTAAGTTTATTGATTACGGTAAAGAATTAGCTGAGCTGTTGGATGCAATAGACTAATTCATGTAAGTATTAGTAAGAAAATACGTATCGTACTACACGGATGACAATA
>CAJXMP010000327.1 GCA_913056515.1 uncultured Lewinella sp. | reverse complement strand
TGAGCAGCATCCGCATGGAAGTTTTGTGACCTGCCCAACAAACCCTATTCAGCTTTCTGGTAATCATCGAGTAGACAATTACCTTCAGCAACTTCAACATGTAGATGCTTCAAATCTTCGATTCAAGTTTGTGGGCTACACCAATGCACCAAACTTAAATCTTCAAACAGAGACCTTTCAAGTAGTGGATGATTTGGATGAAATAATTGATGTGCTTTATATCTGCACTGGGGCAGTCTTTGATTCAGAAGAATGCCCAGCAGGCTTTTATTTAAATACAAGCAGCTTGGCTGCATAACCCCAAAGACGATTAGATTGGATATCAAAAGAGGGCCTAAAAAGCCCTCTTTTATTTTATTTTTTATGGATTAGTGGATTAATTCTCTGGATAACCAGCATCATACCAACATTGCAGAATTTGTATTTCTTCTTCTGTCAGATTGCCCCAATCAGCCATTCGTGCTCCATCATTCAATACTTCTATCTCAAACTCGCCTGATTCAAGATATGGCAGATATTCAGCATAGGTTTCAATGACAAATGGAGAACCAGATGAGGTAGAAGCATGACAAGTGGCGCAGTTACTATTTAGAATGGAGGATACCTCTCCGTTATAGATATTATCTAAAGTATTGCAGTCCACCACTTCTGGCATCAATGGACTATCTGTTTTACAAGCAGCCAACAGCAGGGTGCTTAAGATAGCTGCACTAATAATTAATGTTAGGTGTTTCATGATTAGCAATTTTTATCTAAAACGCAAATAAGTAGATTCAGTTTTAGAATTTCGTGATTTATTTGAATAAATCTTGCTTTATTTTCTCCCTTATTAACAGAGTGTTTACCAAATTCATCTTGCAGTATGTCATAAGGCTTAATCCAATATCTCACTTACTTTATAAAAGCAAAAATATTTATCAGCATGCAGGGAGCATTTCGTCCCATTATAGTACCTATATATGTAGTGAATGGCTTAAACAATTATCCCTTGAATGTCATCTAAAAAGAGCGCATTCATACTAATGGTAAAAAGCTCTACTCGTTAGAGCAAGATTTAAGAGCAAGGATCCTAAACCGATCTTTGCTCTTTTTTGTTAGACTTTCATGGGAAAAATCCTTCTAACAGGAGCCAATGGCTACATCGGAAAGCGTTTGTTGACAGAATTGGTTGCCCAATCCTATCAAGTGGTTTGCTGCGTGCGGGATCCCAATAGATTCCAAGTCCCAGAGTATCTAGCTGCTAATATCGAAATCATTCAAGTAGACTTTTCCAATCCGATTCCTCCTGATTTGATCCCTAAAGATATTCAAGCCGCCTATTACTTGATTCATTCTATGTCCTCTAGTATCGAATTTGATGTTCTCGAAGCGCAATGTGCCGAGCATTTCAAATCCGCCATTGAACAAAGCTCCGTCGAGCAAGTCATTTACTTATCAGGAATCTCTAATAATGATACCCTTTCTAAGCACTTGTCTTCTCGGAAAAGAGTAGAAGATATTCTACAATCGGATGCCTATAGCTTAACGGTACTTCGAGCAGGTATTATCATCGGCTCTGGTTCTGCTTCCTTTGAGATCATTAGAGATTTAGTGGAAAAATTACCCATTATGATAGCCCCCAAATGGTTGGATACCAGATCCCAGCCTATTGCTATTAGAGATGTCCTTACTTTCTTAACCAAGGTGCTGTTCTTTAAACCAAGTTACAATCGAAACTTCGATATCGGCGGCCCAGATATTTTGAGCTATAAAGACATGTTACTCGGATTTGCCGAAGTCCGTAAACTAAGACGTTATATTGGTACTGTACCCGTTATGACGCCCAAGCTCTCCTCTTATTGGCTGTATTTTGTGACCTCCACATCGTACAAATTGGCCACTGCTTTAGTCAGCAGCATGAAAGTTGAAGTACTTTGTAGGGATGACGAATTGGCAAAATTGTTAGACATCAAACCGATGTCTTATAAACGAGCTATCCAGCTGGCATTTGTACGGATTAAACAAAACGAGATCATATCTTCTTGGAAAGATTCCCTAGTAAGCGGGCGGTTCAAGCAGAATATCTCTAATTATATTCGAGTACCAGTATATGGTTGTTTTAAGGATCAACGAAAATTACGTATCACCGATGAGCAAGCCACCTTAGATCAAATCTGGAAAATAGGAGGTGAAAATGGTTGGTACTACGCCAATTGGCTGTGGAAGATTCGTGGACTTATGGACAAGATGCAGGGAGGCGTTGGACTACGAAGAGGACGATCCCATCCTACAGAGATTTCAGCGGGAGATGCCATTGATTTTTGGCGGGTTCTTTTTGCCAGTCAAGAGGAAAAAAGACTATTACTCTATGCTGAAATGAAAGTACCCGGTGATGCTTGGCTTGAGTTTAAAATAAAGGATGGCTACCTCGTTCAAACGGCTACCTTTAGACCGCTAGGTGCCTATGGGCGATTGTACTGGTATGGAGTCTCCATTTTCCACGAATTCGTTTTTAGGGGAATGGCAAGAGGAATAGCCA
>CAJXMP010000326.1 GCA_913056515.1 uncultured Lewinella sp. | reverse complement strand
TAAGGATGGTATTACTGGTTGTCAGATGGATATCAAGATTGATGGTATGCCATATGAGTTACTAGAGAAGGCACTTGAGCAAGCTCGCCAGGGTCGTTTACATATCCTTGAATGTATGGATGAAAGTATTACAGAAGCTGCTGCCGACTTGAAACCACACGCACCACGTATGGTTAAGTTGAAAGTAGACAAATCCTTTATTGGAGCGATTATCGGACCTGGAGGAAAAATCATTCAAGAAATTCAGAAAGAGACTGAAACAGTTATTAATATCGAAGAAGTTGGTGACTTTGGAGAGGTTAGTATCTCTTCATCAAATAAGTCGAGTATCGATGCTGCTTTAGCTAGAATCAACGACATCACTTTCGTTCCTTCTGTAGGGGATGTATATGATGCAGTGGTATCTAAATTAGCTGACTTTGGTGTTTTTGTTGATTTCAAAGGGAAAACAGGATTACTGCATATCTCTGAAATCTCTCATTCGAAGATTGACAAAGTAACAGATGTCTTCAAAGAAGGAGATGAAGTGAAAGTCAAACTGATTAAGGTAGATGAACGTGCTGGTAAGTTTAGTTTATCAAGAAAAGCTTTAATTCCAAGACCTGAAGGTATGCCAGAAGAACCAAGACGGGAATATGGTAATCGCGACCGCAGGGGTGGAGATCGCCGTGGAGGTTACGACCGTAGGGGTGGAGATCGCCGTGGAGGTTACGACCGCAGAGGTGGTGGAGACCGAAGAGGAGGAGATCGTAGAGACCAACAGGATAGACCTCCTAAACAAGAAGATTAATACATAGTATTTAAAATAGTAAGCTCGCATGCAAAACATGCGAGCTTTTTTTGTGACCTTATTTTTTATCATTAAACTTATAACAATCGTATAAAAATTTAATTAAATCAAAAAAAATAGTATATTTATATTGACAATCAGTCAGTTATATATTATTATTGTATGCTCAGAGTTACAAAAAAATATTTTAAACTGAACTTTTAATTTGTTTTTTAAGTTTACACTATACCATAAACACAATAATCTATAAACATATTCAACTAAACCCAAATCAAATAACTTATGCGTCAACTCAAAATTACAAACAAAATTACCTCCAGGCAGTCACTTGCGCTGGATAAGTATCTGAACGATATTGGTAGAATCAGCATGTTAACTGCTGAAGATGAAGCAAACCTAGCAAGACGCATCAGAGAAGGAGACGAAGCAGCATTGGATCGCTTAACAAGAGCCAACCTTAGATTCGTAGTATCGGTGGCTAAACAATACCAAAACCAAGGGCTTGCACTATCTGATTTGATCAATGAAGGAAATGTTGGACTAATGAAGGCAGCAAAGAGATTTGATGAAACGAAAGGTTTCAAATTCATCTCTTATGCAGTTTGGTGGATTAGACAATCTATCCTGCAAGCCATAGTCGAGCATTCTAGAATTGTTCGCTTGCCATTAAACAAAGTAGGTTCTTATAATAAAGTGAATGAAGCATTTTCATCCTTTGTTCAAAAATTTGAACGAGAGCCAACACACGAAGAATTAGCTGATCTATTGGAGATGACTCCAAAAGAAATCGCCAATATGCTTAAAGGTGGTGGTCGCCATTTATCTTTCGATGCACCAATCAGCGGAGAAGATGGAGATTCCACTATGCTAGATGTCATGAAAATCGATAAGGATTTGAATCCAGACGATAGCTTGATGGCGTCCTCTTTGAAAGAAGAAGTAGCTCAGGGCTTATCTTTCCTTAAAGAAAGAGAGGTAGAAGTTATTACTTGTTATTTCGGTCTAGATGGCAAAAAGTCGTTAACACTGGAAGAAATTGGTGAACGTTACAACTTGACTAGAGAGCGTGTACGTCAAATCAAAGAACGCGCAATTCGCAAATTGAGAAATTCTGTTAATAGAAATAACCTGAAGTCTTACTTAGGGTAATTCTATAGAAAATAGATATATTAAGGGCATTGTAATCACAATGCCCTTTTTTTATGTTTTCAAAAATCACTTTATCTATCATTAGCTGTATCATGGCCATCTTTTTACTTGGATGCGATACAGAACCAAATGCTTCTAAGCCAACTTCCAATAGTGTAGTACAAGCGAGCGGAAACTATACCTTAAGCGGGCAGGAGACTTTTTATGCTATGTCAGGTGATAGCCTTGCAATTCGCCTAGAAAACCTAACTGGAGACTTAGAATTAAGTGCCATTCAATTGGTAGATGGCTTGTGTTTAATTCCTTTTAAAACAGCGCATAAGTCCTACTGGATATCCTGTGCCTCGCTCGACTTTGGCCATACTGTTTTCTCAGAATCTGATGTTTTAGAAAAATATGTAGCCGGTTTATGGGGATTTGAAGTAGTTGGACTTATTGATACGCTTCAAAATAGTCTAGGTAATGCAGCTAGTAATCCTTTTGAACGTTATAATCTATTGAATGAATTGGCGGATTTCACGCAAGTTAATCCTCCAATATATCTACCAGATACCAATTGGATAAGTCAAGTAGTGGATG
>CAJXMP010000325.1 GCA_913056515.1 uncultured Lewinella sp. | reverse complement strand
ACAGTCATTAAATAATAAAGAATACCATCGATTAAGAAAAATTGCGATTGATGTTGCTAATCACTTTAATATAATAGGCGAATGTAATATTCAATATGCGTTTAACTTAGAAACCTCAGACTATCGTGTTATTGAAATTAATCCAAGATTATCTCGCTCATCTGCTTTAGCATCAAAAGCAACGGGTTACCCCATTGCCAAAATTGCTTCTAAATTAGCTATCGGATACACCCTTGACGAACTTAAGAATCAAATTACTGGAAATACATCTGCATATTTTGAGCCTACATTAGACTATGTGATTGTAAAAATGCCTAGATGGAACTTCAGCAAATTCTATGGCGCTGACCATACGCTAGGTTTACAAATGAAATCAGTAGGTGAAGTCATGGCTATTGGTAGAAGCTTCAAAGAGGCGCTACAAAAGGCTTGCCAAGGATTGGAGACTGGCCGTGCAGGACTGGGAATAGACCAAAAAGAGTGGATCAAAACAGATGAAATCCTTCAGCGTTTAGAAACAGCTTCGGACGATAGAATATTTAGAGTAAAAGACGCCTTAAGATTAGGGGTGCCATCTAAAACAATTCATAAACTCACTAAGATTGACCCTTGGTATATCAGACAAATCAAGGACTTAGTGGAGATGGAAAACAAGCTTTCTAGATACAATGTGCCAGCAGATTTGGATGAAGAATTCTTGCTAGAACTTAAAAAGGCAGGGTACTCAGACAAGCAAATCGCTTGGAAAATGCGTATCGATGAACACCATATTACACAAAGAAGATTAGAACTTAATATCCGTAGATCGTATAAGATGGTGGATACCTGTGCGGCTGAATTTGCTGCTCAAACACCTTACTTCTACTCCACATTTGATACAGAGAATGAGAGTATTCCTTCTACAGATAAAAAGAAAATAATTGTGCTTGGATCTGGACCAAACCGAATTGGCCAAGGTATTGAGTTCGATTATTGTTGTGTTCATGGTATCAAAGCCATCAAAGAAGCTGGCTATGAAGCCATCATGGTTAACTGTAACCCTGAAACGGTTTCTACAGACTTCGACATAGCTGATAAACTATACTTTGAACCTATTTTCTGGGAGCACCTAGAAGAGATCATCCATTTGGAAAAGCCAGAAGGTGTGATCGTACAGTTAGGTGGCCAAACGGCATTAAAGCTAGCTGAAACGCTTAAAGAAAAAGGTATCAAAATTATAGGAACGGACTTTGCATCCATGGATTTAGCCGAGGACAGAGGATCATTCTCCGACTTATTGAAAGAGCTTGGCATTCCTTATCCAAACTATGGTGTGGCTAATGACGTAGATGAAGCAATCGAAATTGCAAACAAAGTAACCTATCCAGTATTGGTAAGACCATCTTATGTACTAGGTGGTCAAAGTATGCGAATTGTTATCAACGATGAGGAATTAGAACGACATGTATTGTCAATCTATAAACAACTTCCGGATAACAAAATTCTAATCGATCAATTCTTGGATAGAGCTAAAGAAGCGGAAATCGATGCCATTTGTGATGGGGAAGATGTACATATCATGGGGATTATGGAGCATATTGAACCAGCGGGTGTACACTCCGGTGATAGTTCAGCAGTACTTCCAACCTATAGTCTAAGTACAGATGTAATCAATCAAATGGTCGATTATGCTAAAAAGTTAGCTCATGCACTTAAGATTAAAGGTCTGATTAATATCCAGTTTGCGATCAAAGACGAAAAAGTATACGTTATTGAAGCCAATCCAAGAGCTTCAAGAACTACACCTTTTATCGCTAAAGCATACCAAGTACCTTATTTGAATATTGCAACTAAGGTCATGATTGGTTCGAATAAACTTAAAGATTTCAATATCCAGCCTAAACCGCAGGGATATGCGATCAAGGTTCCAGTATTCTCATTCAACAAATTCCCGAATGTAGATAAAAACTTAGGACCAGAAATGAAATCTACAGGTGAGGCTATTCACTTTATTAAGGACCTTACAGATCCTTACTTTAGAGAGTTAGATGCCAAACGAAATATGTATCTGAGTAGATAAAATCATAAAAAAAGGATGCCAAATGGCATCCTTTTTTAGTCTATTGTAACAACTACTTTTCCAATAGTCTTTCCTGTTCTAAATAGTCGCAAAGCATCCGGCAATTGTTCAAAATTAAAGGTCTCTCCAACCGTTGGACTTGCTAACTCCATCTGCTCCAAATCACCTAAAAGCTGATGCATCAATTCAACCTGCTCATATAAATAGATCAAATTGAAACCTAAGATACCTTTATTGTACTGAATCATCTGTTGAGGATCGATCATAGGTCTTTTTCGATACTTCAAAAACAAATCCAAGAACCTAGGCTTATCTCTATCGGATGCATAATAAGCAGAACCATAAACTACCATTCTACCCTGCTCAGCAAGTTTTTTATATCCTGCCTTCAATACCGGACCACCTATGCATTCTAAAATCAAATTCAATGGTCGATCACCTAGTTGCTTATCCAACTGTTCACCGAATGAAGCATT
>CAJXMP010000324.1 GCA_913056515.1 uncultured Lewinella sp. | reverse complement strand
CCAATTCTATTACGCTGGATAGCTTTAACTACTTTTTCAATAGTTTCATCCTGTCCGATTACATAGTTTTGAAGGTCATTACCCATATTGACGAGTTTCTTGCTCTCTTTTTGAGCCACTCTATTCAATGGTATTCCAGTCATCATAGACACTACAGCCGCAATATCCTCTTCGTTAACTGGGAATTTCTTAACCTTCGCTTCTTCTTCCCACTGTCTTTGAGCTTCTTCTAATTCTTTTTGCTTGTTGGACTCATGATCTCTTAAGTCAGCAGCTTTTTCGTATTGCTGATCCTTAACAGCCTTAGTCTTCTGTACTTTGATGGATTCGATTTCCTTTTCCAAAGCCTCAATGTAAGGAGGTACATGTATATTGTTCAAGTGAACCCTTGCACCTACTTCATCTAATACATCAATAGCTTTGTCTGGTAAAAATCTATCCGTGATATATCTATCACTCAATTTTACACAAGCTAAAATAGCATCATCAGAATACAAGACATTGTGATAGTCCTCGTATTTAGACTTAATATTTTTTAGAATGGTTACAGACTCTTCCTGACTTGGTGGGTCTATAATCACTTTTTGAAATCTTCTATCAAGGGCACCGTCCTTTTCGATGTGTTGACGATATTCATCCAATGTTGATGCACCTATACATTGGAGCTCACCTCTAGCCAGAGCAGGCTTAAAGATATTGGATGCGTCTAGTGACCCGGTAGCACCACCAGCACCAACAATCGTGTGTATTTCATCAATGAAGAGAATAACGTCTTTGGTTTTTTCCAATTCCGTCATAATGGCTTTCATGCGCTCCTCAAATTGACCTCTATACTTAGTACCTGCAACCAAAGCTGCTAGATCAAGCATGACAATACGCTTATTGAATAAAGTTCTGGATACTTTTTTCTGGTTGATTCTTAGGGCTAGGCCTTCGACAATAGCTGTTTTACCAACCCCTGGTTCTCCAATAAGAATTGGATTGTTCTTTTTTCTTCTAGATAAAATTTGAGAGACTCTTTCAATTTCATTCTCTCTTCCAATAATTGGATCTAGTTTGCCTTCTTGTGCAAGTTTGGTTACATCTCGGCCAAAATTGTCTAAGACTGGCGTTTTGGATTTTGTTCCTGGTTTTCTAGTTGATGACATATCACTTTGGTTTTCCTCTTCAAATGGTAAATCTTGTTCAGAGGGGGATTCTGCGAATGGAAGGGACTCGTCCAATTCCATCATGTCGTTGCTTACGTATTCTAATTCTGATTTATAGATGCCATAATCTACATCAAAAAAATGAAGTAGTTGTGCGGCACCATTGTTTCCATCCCTTAAAATAGATAAAACTAGATGTTCAGGGGAGATTTTTCCGCTCTTTAGAAGTTTAGCTTCCAAAAAAGTTACTTTTAATATCTTTTCTGCCTTCTTACTTAAGGGAATTTTTCCGCTCGAATCTATATTACCTAGTTCAAGTTTATTAATTCTTGAACTAAGTTCCCTCTTCATTGCATTCAAGTCAATGTCTAAGGAATGGAGTACTTGATAGCCTAAATTATCTCTCTCGATAAGAATACCCGCTAAAAGATGTTCTGGACCAATATAGTTTTGTCCAGAATCTTGAGCAGTCTTCCTACTTATCTCAATAACTTTTAATACTCTATTTGAAAATTGTTTATTCATTCAAATGCTTTACTATACAAACAATAATAACTTATTCTATTTAAGAATTCAATCTTTTTAACGCATTCATAATAATTAAAGACCAAATCCTTGCAAAAGTATTTTAGTTTACAAATGCGATAATTGTGCCAGAGGCTGTGTTGTGTCAGTTTGACAGCTATTTATAACTACTTTTTGACTGGATGGCAGTAAAGGATGGGAACTTATCATAAATGAATTTTATTCTTAACATACTGATTGGTAGTTGATTAGTTGATTTGAAAAATAAAAACCCCATCCCATTTAGTCTTCTTAGGATTATTTGCATGGTTTTTGAAAGACTATTAACTATATTATCCAAAAAAGAAAAATCATTTAAAATGGAATATAATTTACGCAAAGAAGAGAAATTCTGTCTGTTTACTCCCTTAGAGAAAAACCTTAACCGTGCTATTTCAGCTGATCTAAAAGCTGAGTTCGTTTTTTTGCAGAATGAGGGCGTTAAAAATTTAATTATTGATTTATCGCAAGTAGAATTTATTGATTCGGATGGATTAAGTGCTCTACTGATGGCTAGAAGAAATTTTACAGAGCAGAACGGCTCTTTTGTTATTACGGGGGATATCCAACCCAATGTGACAACGATGTTTAAAATCTCTAAACTATCTGAGGTGCTGAATATCATTGTTGCGGAAGAGGAGGCAATTGAATTTGTATTTATGGAAGAATTGGAGCGTGAAATCAACTCTGATGCACCCTCTGAATAATAGAAAATAATGTCCTATCACTTCACCGCATTAGGAACATCTGCAGCAGTACCTACTAAAACTAGGGGCTGTTCTTCATATTATCTACAAATGGATAGTGAGCGGATTCTGATTGATTGTGGTGAAGGTGCACAAACC
>CAJXMP010000323.1 GCA_913056515.1 uncultured Lewinella sp. | reverse complement strand
CCGAGCTGTTGTCGGCAAAGTGGAGATTTTTACATATACAGACGCTGTCGGCGTGGCTATCAAGCGCGTCCGTGTGGCAAACAAATTCGTATTACTGGAAAAAAGGTTCCCCGGAAAAAATTGTAACCCGGCAAACTATAGAAAATGGTATGAAAAAGTGGAAATGTAGATTCAGACGAACATTTTCATGGGACTACTTTAAAACGGCAAATCACAATTCAACGTTTTCATTGGTCAAAACCTTTTGAGTTTTTTTTGCATTTATACTTCGAGATTCCTCGAATTTATTCTCTTTCACAAAATAGAGACGCTTTTTTTATATTCGTAGAGACTTTCAAGTTCCTACAAGTGTTTTCGATCTACTTCTGGTAATCAGGTAGGAGATAAATTATACTTGAATCTTGGGGACTTAGAATTCAAAGATGTTACAAAAAAAGTTGGTATTAACTCAGCTCCTTTTTGGAGTACAGGTGTTTCTTTTATTGATATTAATAACGATGGCTGGTTAGATATTTATGTTTGCGCATTCGATAGCCCTAACAAACTTTATATAAACAATCGTGGCAAGTTCAAGGAGTCGGCTGGAGAATTTGGATTAGATTTTAGCGGTGCAAGCGTATCGATGTCATTTGCTGACATCGATTTAGATGGAGATCTAGATGTATATGTGATTAATCATCAAGATGATTATGATGCCAAGAGACCAAGGTCTTATTTGAATAAAAGAGATCTACATAGTGACAGATTATACCAAAATCAGAATGGAACATTTGTAGATGTTTCTGAATCCGCAGGGTTAGAACCTGATAAATATGGTTTTGGTTTGGGTATTGCCGTGGCAGACTTCACCGGTGATAGATACCCTGATATTTACGTTTCCAACGATTACTTTGAGCATGAATATCTATACATCAATCAAGGAGATGGTACTTTCAAGCAACGCATTCATGATGCAATGAAACATACCTCCTTCTTTAGTATGGGATGTGATATGGCAGATTATGATAATGATGGTTGGATAGATATTATGAGTGTAGATATGGTCGCTGAGGATAATCTGAGACAGAAAAATCAAATGTCTGGTATGAATCCAGATGTATTTTGGGAAGCAGTCGATGAAGGTTTAGGATTTCAATACATGTACAATGCGCTTCAAAGGAATAATGGAAATGGTACTTTCTCGGATTTGGCTAACTATGCTGGAATTACCAATACGGATTGGTCTTGGGCACCATTATTTGCAGATTTAGATAATGATGGACTGAAGGATTTATTCATCAGTAATGGATACTTGAGAGATCTCAGATATAAAGATTCTAAAGTCAAAATGAAAATTGAAAATGGGAAAAAGGTTGTTGCTATGACTCCAGTCGAATTCTATGAGGCTTATCCTTCTACACCCATTGCCAATTATTGTTATCAAAACACTAAAGATTATAAGTTTAAGAATGTAAGTAATAAGTGGGGATTAGCTGAATTAGGATTTTCAAATGGTGCCGTGTATGCAGATTTGAACAATGATGGTTTTTTGGACTTAGTCCTTAATAATTTAAATAGTAAGGCCTCTGTGTATCAAAATACGACCAATGGGAATAATTATATAGAGGTTAAGGTTGATGGACCATATACGGGAGCTAGAGTGGAATTGGCACTAGATGACATGTCCAAGCAATATATTGAGATTCAGCCTACTCGTGGATATTTATCATCTGTGCAACATGAAGCCCACTTTGGTTTAGGGCAAAGCACAAATATCCAATATGTGAAAGTAACTTGGCCAGATGGTAGATATCTAGAAGTCAATAATCCCACTGTAAATCAAGTATTGCAAGTTCACTATGACGAAAGTCTAGCCCCTGCAAAAAGAAATCCCATTGCTGCGGTATTTAAAGAATGCGGAGCAGAAATTGGTTTGGATTATGCGCATGTAGAAAATGAATTTGATGATTTTGAAATGGAAGTTCTTCTACCACATAAAAATTCAAATCACGGTCCTTCCTTGGCAGTTGGAGATATCAATGGAGATAACTTAGAAGATGTTTTCGTCGGTGGAGCAATAGAGCAAGCTGGAAGAATGTTTGTTCAAAACCCCGATGGTAGTTTTACTCCCATTCCCGGACCTTGGATTCCGGATGGCAGACAAGAAGACATGGGTGCTGCATTTTTTGATGCGGATAATGATGGAGACCTAGACCTTTATGTAGCTAGCGGTGGTAATGAATATGTTGCCAATTCAATAGCTTATAAAGATAGATTATACCTTAATGAAGGGAATCTACAATTCTCTAAGTCTACCGATGCCTTACCCGATGGGATGCATATCTCCGGGAAAGTTGTGGAACCCTGTGATTATGATAATGATGGTGATATAGATCTATTTGTAGGAGGTCGATTAACTCCCACAAAGTATCCTTTTGCACCTAGGAGTTATTTGCTTCAAAATGATCAGGGTAAATTTACAGACGTTACAGCAACAGTTGCACCTGCATTATTGGAGCCAGGTCTAGTGGCCTGTGCGGTATGGATGGATTACAATAGTGATGGATTAAAAGATCTGGTTGTATCCGGTGAATGGATGCCTATTTTATTATTTGAAAATA
>CAJXMP010000322.1 GCA_913056515.1 uncultured Lewinella sp. | reverse complement strand
CTTCTCCTTCTTCCCATTGATGGTCCAACCCCTGGCATTTTACCGCCACCTTTACTGAGTTTGTTCATCATTTTCTTCATTTGATCAAATTGTTTCATAAACATATTGATCTCGTTGATATCGCGACCGCAACCTTTGGCAATTCTTTTCTTTCTACTTAGATTGATTAACTCCGGATTAGCACGCTCTTTTGGTGTCATCGAAAATATGATAGATTCAACCTTGTCAAAGGCTTTTTCATCAATATCTAGATTCTTAGTCATCTTAGCCATACCAGGAATCATATTCATAAGTGATTTGATGTCACCCATTTTCTTGATTTGAGCTAATTGCCCTAAGAAGTCATTAAAATCAAATTTATTCTTGCGAATTTTATCTTCTATACGTTTAGCTTCCTTCTCATCAAACTGTTCTTGAGCCTTCTCTACTAAGGAAACGATATCACCCATGCCCAAAATACGCTGAGCCATACGCTCTGGATAGAATACATCAAGGGTATCCATCTTTTCGCCCATACTTACGAACTTGATGGGCTTTCCTACAGTATACTTAATGGAAAGTGCAGCACCACCGCGTGTATCACCATCTAACTTGGTTAAAACAACACCGTCGAAGTTAATTCTGTCGTTGAATGCTTTAGCCGTATTAACGGCATCCTGACCCGTCATTGAATCCACAACAAAAAGAGTCTCATTAGGTGAAATGGCATCTTTTACGTTCGCAATTTCAGCCATCATTTCTTCATCAACGGATAAACGACCAGCAGTATCCACAATCACCACATCATTACCGTTTTTCTGTGCAAAAGCAATCGCTTGTCCTGCAATGTCAACCGGATTTTTATTGGCTTCATCTTTAAAAACTTCTACACCTATTTGTTCGCCTAAAACACTAATCTGATTGATCGCTGCTGGACGGTACACGTCACAGGCAACTAATAATGGTTTTTTTGCCTTTTTTGATTTCAGGTAATTGGCTAGTTTACCTGAAAAAGTGGTTTTACCAGAACCTTGAAGTCCAGCAATAAGCACCACACCAGGTTTACCCTTAATATTGATACCTTCGTGTTGCCCACCCATGAGCTTGGTTAGCTCATCTTGAACAATTTTAACCATCAATTGACCAGGCTTAACGGCATTTAATACATTTTGTGTGCCTAAAGCCTCATCCTTTACTTTATCTGTAAATTCTTTTGCAATCTTATAGTTTACATCCGCAGCTACAAGAGCTCTGCGAATTTCTCTAACCGATTGAGCAATATTGATATCAGTTAGTTTGTTGTTTCCCTGTAAGACCTGAAAGGCCCCTTCTAATCTGTCACTAAGACTTTCAAACATATCTTTTACTTTTTCTCATTAAGCCTAAAGGTGGATTAATGCTTCGAATTGCAAATATAAAAAATTGAAACATTAAGCTGAATAAAATATTTATGTGGATTGGGGTATCTTTTGATGTCTTAACATTAATTACCTATATAGAATTATTTACTGCAAGGTATGATTACTTTGACTTGTAAATATTGATTTGTATATTTTGAAAAATCTACTCAAGTATCAATAAAGAGACGCTGGGCTTTTTTCTGCAAAATCCTAACAAAGCAGACGATAAAGTTTTCTTTAAATCAAAAGTAGAAATCAATTCTATCAGATCTTCTGCTGCTGCGATCGTTAAATTTATGATGAACAGTATGAATGATTCACACATAAGTGATGGGGATAAAGCAAGGACAGTTTTTGTGAATGACCTCAATGTTGATCCTACTAATTTTGATATAAGTACAGAACGAATAGAAGAACTTATGGTTTCTGGACAAAATTGTATGATCGATTTTTTAAAGGAACAGTAATAGACTCATATATCAAGACCGGAAAGATATACAGCGAACAAGGGTGACTAGACTAAAGGTTGCCCTTTCGTTTATCAGTGATTTCATGCGTTTAGAAGAAAACTATTCCATTATTAATACCGACTTCTTACTTTAGCTGTATTATATTTTTTACCTTTGCGTGGCTTTTACATGAGTTGAAGCAGCAAGTTTATTAGTCTAATTTAATTGCCACTTTTGATATGAAAGGAGATTCAAATAGAATTATTGGTATCATTCTTATTGTAATAATCAGTTTTGTTTATCTAAAATTCTTCGCACCAACAGTTGATTCACTGGAGGCACAAGATCAAGCAGCAACAGCTGATTCCACTAGTACAGAATTAGTTGTTGATTCAGAGGAAGTTTTGGAGGAAGCTGATTCATCTAAAGTTGTTCTATCAGACTCGGCAGCTATCCTAGCTAACGCAAACGCTTTCGGTGTTTTTGCTCCAGCTTCTGTAGGTTCATCAGAAATAGTAAGTATTGAAAATGATGTAATCAAAATTGATTTTGACACCAAGGGTGGAAGAATTGTTTCTGCTTGGATTAAGGATTACAAAAGAGTCATTGAAGGAGATAAAAGCGAGGAGATTAAAGAGAATCTTTACCTATTAGAAAACGAAAAGAATAAGTTCACGTATGAATTTATCCTAAATAAAGGATTGAAAGTACAATCTGAGGATTTATACTTCAGTGCAAGTGGTTCAGGACAAGCCCTTACGCTAACAGCGAATTTAGATAAT
>CAJXMP010000321.1 GCA_913056515.1 uncultured Lewinella sp. | reverse complement strand
GAGATTCTAGCTATATTTAGACGAGGACATTGGGATCTACCAAAAGGCAAAATGGAACAGGGGGAATATATTGAAGAAACAGCCGTTAGAGAAGTAGAGGAAGAAACTGGAATAGCTGTAGATCGACTCATAGATAAACTTCAAGTTAGCTATCATACTTACAGAACGAAATCGAATAAACTAGTACTAAAACCCTCACATTGGTACCTCATGTATTCCAAATCCAAAAAACTAAAACCTCAAAAAGAAGAGGATATTGAGCAAGCCATATGGATTGACCCTAAAGAATTAGCAAACACCAAAGAACCGATCTATAAAACCATTCAAGTATTACTGAGTGAAAATTATTTATAAGCATAAATTTTGAGTCCCTAGAATGGCTAAAAAATTGTAATAATCATCTCTTTTTGTTCAAGCGAAAACAGAATCTTCTTTTTAATTTTTGTTTTTTCACCAAATATAGCATCTTTGTTTTGCCCATAAAGCTAACTCACTTCCACAAAACAAGTTTAGTCCAAAAAATTATAACATTTAACTGATGAATGTAAGTAAGGTTTTTTTGCTCGTTATGTTTCTGTTCGGATATTCTAACATTTCATTTGCACAATCTGCATCTTTAGAAGAGTCCGTTGATATTAATCAATTTACAACCTCTGCTGAATCTGAAATTTTCTTTTTCGATTCAGAAGGTAGTATCTGTTTTATTGATTTCGCCAATTTCAATGTAAACATCAACGCAGTAAGTATATATGATCCTGCTGGAAAGCAGCTACTTAGTGAGGAAGTTTGGGATTTACCGGTTAACTCCATTTATGAGGTAGATACCTCAAACTACAAGACAGGCACCTATACCTTAGTCTTAAATACCTACAAAGGAAATATTCGAAAAGATATAAGTATTAAGTAATAAAAAAGGGAACGGATCACCGTTCCCTTTTTTTATGCAAACATTCTTCCTCAGGAGTTGTTTCCGTTGCATAAGTAATTGAATATGCAACAGATAAACATCATTTGGTTTAGAAACAACCTTCGCGTCCAAGATAATGAAGCCCTATCCTTAGCGCTTAAAAAGGATACTCCTATTCTTCCTGTATTTTGTTTTGAACCTGAGTACTATAAGCCAACTCAGTATGGTTTCAAAAAAACAGAGGCTTTCAGAGCTCAATTCCTAATCGAAACTGTAGCAGATTTACAACAACAATTAGAGGGTCTAGGACTAAACCTTTACATTAGCACAGCAAGTGCAAAAGACACCTTTCAAGCATTAGCTTCTCAGTATCAAATCAACCAAATTTATACTCAAAAAGAATGGACCAGCGAAGAGCAACAAGTGCAACAGTCCATCAGTACACTTTTGCCCCAAACCGAATGGATAGAAACCTACGATCAATTTTTATTTCACCCTGAAGACATTCCCTTTGATATTCATCAAATTCCCAAAGTTTTTAGTGTATTTCGAAAAAAATGTGAACGCTACTGTGATGTAAGAGGAGAATATGTCATTTCTAATAAAACAGTAAATGGTATTTCCTTAAACTCAACATTACCCAAGCTAGAAGATTTAGGATTTAAGCCAATCAAAAAACACCCGCATACAGCATTTCCTTTTAAAGGGGGCTCAACTGCTGGGCAAAAACGAGTAAAACACTATTTATGGGATTCCAACAGGATAGCATTTTACAAAAAAACACGGAACGGCTTATTGGGATTAGACTATAGCTCAAAGTTCTCAGCTTGGCTTGCTAATGGCTCGTTATCCGTCCGACAGATATACCAAGAAATTCTTGACTATGAGGAACAAGTTGAACAAAACGAATCCACCTACTGGCTCATCTTTGAACTAATCTGGAGAGAATTCTTCAAATATGTATCGCTAAAACATGGAAATAGTATATTTCATCTGGAAGGAATCACTCAACGCATTTATGATTGGAAAACAGACATCCATTCATTTCAAAAATGGGCAAATGGTGAAACGCAAGAACCTTTTGTGAACGCCAATATGCAAGAGCTTCAAAAAACTGGTTGGATGAGTAATAGAGGTCGACAAAACGTAGCCTCTTATTTCAGTAAAAACATGAAGATGGATTGGAGAATAGGAGCAGCCTATTTTGAAGCTATGCTAATCGATTATGATGTCCATAGCAACTATGGCAACTGGATGTATGTAGCAGGTGTAGGGAATGATCCAAGGGATCGCACCTTTAATGTACAACTCCAAGCTAGTAGGTATGATAAACAAGGCAAATTTCAAAAATTATGGCTCAGTCCAACTCTATTCTAAATGCACAATGGGCTGGTATCGATGGATGCCGTGGTGGTTGGATTGTAGCATATACTGATCAACATTCGATTGCTGTTCAATGGATAGCATCCTTACACGAATTAAAGGAGCTCGGCATTCAAACTTGTCTCATTGATATGCCAATTGGACTTAGTGCCGAAAGACATATCGATCAGGATCTTCGCCAGGTGCTCAAACCAGTTAGGCATCATTCTGTGTTTAGTACACCTGTTCGGGCTGCTGTCTACGCGGATGAATATGCTTTAGCGAAAGTTATCAATCAAGAAGCCACAGGAAAATCCATTTCTATTCAATCCTGGAATATCTGTGCTAAGATTAAAG
>CAJXMP010000320.1 GCA_913056515.1 uncultured Lewinella sp. | reverse complement strand
TTAATTGTTCTGGAGAAAAACCAACGGCTCCAAGGACACCAATTCCTCCGGCTTTGCTGACCGCTACTACTACATCTCTGCAATGCGTAAATGCAAAAATTGGATATTCAATACCTAATTTCTCGGCTAATTTAGTTTTCATGGGCTAAAATAATAATTGTTATTACTATAGGCTAAAAGGATTTAAAAATATGTCAACGAACTATGATCACGAGTATGACGTAATTGTTGTAGGTTCTGGCAATGGTGCGCTTACTTCTGCAATTTGCTCGCATGATGGAGGAGCAAAGGTTTTGGTCATTGAAAAATCAAATCAATTTGGTGGGACAAGCGCTACCTCTGGTGGGGGAGTTTGGATACCTAATAATAGATACGCTAAAGCAGAAAATGTAAATGATTCTATTGAAGATGCCAGAAATTACATTCAAAGCGTTTCACCTGAGGGAAAAATCAATAATGACTTAATTGAGACATACATTGAACAAGGTCCAAGAATGGTTGACTATCTTCATGAGAACTCAAGAGTTAAATACAGGAACCTTCCCCATTATCCCGACTACTTTCCAGAAAATCCTGGTGGCAAGGAGGGCAACAGATCAATGGAACCTGAACCCATTAAGGGAACAGAATTAGGAGATGACTTTAAATATTTAAGAGGGCAACACCCACAAACAGCATTCACTATGGGTCCAATAAACATGAACTTTACCCAAGTAGAAGGTCAATTATTGCTTGGGGCATTACCCGGATGGAAAACACTTTTTGCAAAACTTTTCACCAAGTATATTTTAGATATTCCAATGCGCTTTATTCATGGTTGGAGGGATAGACGATTAACTATGGGAAATGCAGGCATAGCTAGGCTACTCCTTTCATGCAAGGATCGTGATATTCCAATTTGGCGTAATACTTCTATGACTGATTTGATACATGAAAATGGTGAAGTGAAAGGAATTATTGCTTTTCAAAATAATGAAACAATTAAAATTAAAGCCAATAAAGGAGTGATTCTTGCATCTGGCGGTTTTGAAAAAAACCAAACACTTAGAGAAAAATATCTACCTAAACCAACAGATACAGCCTGGAGTGCTGCAAATATTCACAATACTGGTGACGCTATTTCAGCAACCAAAGATCTGAATGTAGCTCTTCATCAGATGGATGCGGGGTGGTGGACTACAACTATGAATATACCTGGCCACGAGAAAGGATGGCTATCAATAGTAGATAAATCTGTTCCCGGAAACTACACAGTTAATAAAAACGGCCATCGATTTTCAAACGAATCCCAGAATTATGTAAGTTTTGTAACGGATATGTTTGATGAGTATGAAAAAGGTAATCCTTGTGCTCCTTGCTATATGATTTTTGATAGTAATTTCAGAAAAAATAGACCCTGTGGTCCATTACTTCAAGCTTCGATGCAGCCTGATTCCAGAGTACCAAAAGAGTGGTGGGATCCATCTTTTCTATCTAAAGCTGATACTCTTGAAGAGCTTGCTGAAATAGTTGGCATTGATGCAAAAGGACTTCTCGAAACTCAAGTCAAAGTAAATGAATACAGTAAGACTGGCAAGGATTTAGATTTCCAAAGAGGTGATGATGCCTACGACAGATATTATGGCGATCCTTCAGTTAAACCTAATCCATGCTTGGCACCTTTAAGAGAAGGTCCATTCTATTGTATGGTTCTGTATCCAGGAGAAATGGGGACCGCAGGAGGTCTGGTGATAGATACTCATGCAAGAGTTCTGGATACCTTTAATCAACCCATAAAAGGTCTTTACGCATGCGGCAACTGTACTACAGCATTGTTGCCAAAATATCCTGGTCCGGGCTCAACACTTGGACCTGCGATGACATTTGGATATTTAGCTGCAAAAGATATTACGGGTGCTAACTTTTGATAGATTTATCTTCAAAGACTGCAGTTGTTACTGGCGCAGGACAAGGTGTTGGTTTGGGGATAGCAACAGCAATGGCCAAAAAAGGTGCGAAGGTTGCAATGCTTGGGAGAACATTTTCAAAAGTTAAGAATGAATCTTCAAAGCTTAACGAAGCTGGTTTCGTAACCTTAGCATTAGAATGCGATGTTAAAGATCCTGATTCAATTAGTCACGCACAAGCAGAAATAAAAAATAATTTTGGCCCAATTAATGTTTTGGTTAATAACGCGCAAGAGGTACCTTTGGGTAGTATTTTAGATGTAACTGATGAAGCAATTAATGCAGGTTGGGAATCAGGTCCTCTTGCTACCTTTAGATTAATGAAACTATTTTATGAAGATTTAAAAGGTGATGGGGCTATTATTAATCTCGCGAGCTCTTCAGCTCTAAGACCTGACTCATCGGGATATGGTGCTTATGCAGCAGTTAAAGAAGCGATTCGATCGCTAACTAGGGCTGCAGCTGTAGAATGGGGCAAAGATAATATAAGGGTGAACACCATCATGCCTTTAGCAAACTCTGTTGGCATGCAGTGGTGGGTTGATGAGAGGCCTGAAGAAGCTAATGAATTCATTGAAACGATTCCTCTTAAGAGAATTGGTGATTGTGAAAATGATATTGGAGAGTCAGTTTGTCAGCTTGTCTCAGATGGAATGAATTACATCACAGGATCAACTATTATGTTAGATGGCGGCCAAGCTTATTTGAG
>CAJXMP010000319.1 GCA_913056515.1 uncultured Lewinella sp. | reverse complement strand
GGGTGTCTATGTTTGTATGAATGGAAGACACTTCCATTGGGATAAAGTAAGAAAGAACCTAAAGACGGGTTACTTTGAAGAAATTTAAGACAATGAATGTTGTTGTACCATATCTAGCTGATTTTCTGATGCTTATTGTTGGAGGATTCTTTTATTTGTACTCTAGATCCGTGTTTTGGACTACAGATGAAGACAAGCGTTCAAAATGGGAATCGTTTAGAAAAGAAAATGGGCGTATCATGCGAATTGGAGGTCTTTTACTTTTAGCCATTTCTGCGGTTAATTTATTTCTAGCATTTTCTGCATAAAAGCAAAGAAATATCATTTGTTTTGATGATTTTCTTAATATGAAATATGGGTATTTTTTGCTAATTTTAGTTCATCGACTTTAACTCTACTTTTAGCTATTACAAACCCATATTGATGAATAATTTACTACGTCGCTATTTCAGCGTAATTCTCTTTTCTCTAATAAGTTTTTCTTCCTTTGTTTTCGCCCAAGAAAATATATCCTTCATAGATTTTCCTGCAGTTAATTTGGAAGAGGTAAATGAGGTTAAAATTACTACTGAAACGGATAACTGGCAATACTTACTCGATTCGTTGAGATATAATGGTGATGAATTTTTATCCATTAAAAGTTTAAGCATCAATGATAAAGATTATTCCAAAGCTTCTATTGCATACGTTGAGGAATCTAAATTTGAAGCAGATCAAATACAACGATCGCTTTGGTTGAATGTTGATGGAGATAAACTCGTTCGAGTGAATACCTTTGAAAAAGACCCAAGTCTAATTAGAGAGAAACTATCCACAGATATATACAATCATTTTATGGTAGTTCCTCAAACAGCTTATGCCAAGGTTCTTGTTAACGATGAATTTTATGGATTCATGTTGCTTCAAGAACAAGTTACACCAAGTTTTGTAGAGTATCATTTAGGAAAAGGCGACCAAACTTCTATTGTTAAAACACGCCCATTATTTAGCGTTGAAGACCATGAAGGATGTATCTCCAATAATTATGCGTCTCTTTTGCATGAGAAAAATGCTCAGTGTTTAAACTATATATTTGAAGGTGATCAAGTTGAGGAACTTAGAAAAGTTACTAATGCACTTCAAGGTGATCTAAAATCTTTAGAAATGATTTTGGATATTAATTCAGCACTATGGATGTTGGCGCTGAATGATGTAACCCTAAATTTTGATTCATATACAGGATTAAAGAGCACTAATTTTTACTTAGTTAAAGATCAATTTGGCCGCTATAATTTTATTCCTTTTGGTTTTGAATTGGCTTTTGGAGGAAAAAAAAGGGTGACAGAAGGTTCTGACTTTACCTTAGACCAGATGGTTAACCTTCCATTGGCTTTCCATAAGGATAATAGAAAGTATCCGCTTATCCGTGCATTATTAAATAATGAAACCTATTACAAAGCCTATTTGTCGAATTGTAGAGCTGTAATGGATTATTATTATCAAGGAGATAGATATCTAGAGCTAGCAAAGCAATATCAATCTATAGTTGAATCTAATATTGAACAGGATCCTTTTTTAGCTGATCAAAAAGAGAAAATGTTAGACAACCTATATTCAACAGTAGGTAAACGATCCAAGGTGCCAGGTATACAAGAATTAGTAGATGCACGTTATGCCTTTCTAAAAAAAGAGACCGTGCTTAAAGTTTTAGGTCCAGAAATTTTAGACTATACCTTTAAAAAGAGAGCTCGGTTTTCCAATGAGAAAATCAAAGATTTTGATTTGATGGTCCAGACAGATAAGTATGCAGAATCTGTAAAAATCCACTTTAGATTCTCTGACCAAGAGGCTTTCCGTTCAATTGATCTTTCGGAAAAGAAAACAGAAAATGAACAAACTTTTGCAGTAAAAATAACACCACCTGAAGGATATAGAAATTTAGAATTTTACTTTGAGTTGGATAATGCAAAAATGAAGTCCTTCTTCCCATTGAATTACGAACAAGCCACGCTCCAAGCTGATTTGAACACATTAAATAAGTAATGAATAGATGAAAACGGTCCATACTATACTACTGATGTGTTTATGTTTTTGGGCAAGCAACACCATGCTTGCCCAAGAATTTTATGCGGATGGTTCTATCAATAAAGTTGAAATAACTTTCGCAGAAGACGATTGGCAATTAATTCTGGAGGAATTAAAAGCGAAGGGGAAAGATAGACTTAAAGCCGATATGGTTTTAAATGGGAAAAAGTATACTGGGGTAGGTGTTCGATACAAAGGGAATAGTTCCTATAATAATATTAAAAACAAAGGACTTGAAAAGTTACCGTTTAATATCAAGGTAGATTTTACAGTGGAGGATCAAAAAATAGAGGGGCTTTATGATCGAGTAAAATTGTCCAATGTATTTGCTGATCCATCATTTGTTCGAGAGGTTCTAGCTTATGAAATCGCTCAAACCTACACTTTTGCTCCTAAGGCCAATTTTGCCCAATTATACATTAATGGAGAATATTTTGGACTTTATACCAATACACAATCTATCGACAATACATTTTTGAACGAACACTTTGGAGAGGAGGATGGACCTTTTTTCAAATGTGATAAAGTTGATCAGCCACCGGCAATTCCTTCCAATTGTGGGAAATCTTACTTTTCTAGTTTAAAATATATAGGACCTGATAGCGCTTGCTATGCTAAAAATTATGA
>CAJXMP010000318.1 GCA_913056515.1 uncultured Lewinella sp. | reverse complement strand
AGTTGAAATTACCGTATCAAAAAGCAATTTAGTAACGGTAAAAGGCAAAAACGCCACTTTAACACAGCAAATTGATGCTGATCTTTCAGTTACCATGGAAGATGGTGTATTGACAGTAACACGCCCTACTAACCAGAAACGCCACAGAGCAATGCACGGTCTTTACCGTTCACTGATTGCTAATATGGTAGAAGGTGTTTCTACAGGGTTTAAAAAAGAATTAGAATTGGTCGGTGTAGGTTACCGTGCTTCTAATCAAGGTAACTTACTAGAATTATCTCTAGGATACTCGCACCCCATCTTTTTCTCCGTACCAGAAGAAGTTAAGGTGACAACAGCTTCAGAAAGAGGTCAGAATCCTAAAGTGATTTTGGAAAGCGCAGATAAAGAATTGATTGGTGAAGTTGCTGCTAAAATTAGAGCGTTCAGAAAACCAGAGCCATATAAAGGTAAAGGGGTTCGCTTTGTTGGAGAGGTTATTCGCCGTAAAGCTGGTAAAACAGCTGCCAAGTAATTTAATTAATAAAATTTCATTTAGAAGGGCCTTGGGTTTGGTTCTACATCATTCACTAAGGCTAAAATATCATTATTATGAAATTGTCTAAAGAAGCAAGAAGAAAGAAAATTCACTACCGCGTGAAGAAAAGTGTCAGAGGAACAGCTGACTGTCCACGCTTAAGTGTGTTTAGAAGTAATAAAGCTATTTATTGTCAAGCAATTGATGATGTAAGTGGCGTAACATTGGCATCAGCTTCATCTTTGGATGCAGCAGTTGACTCTAAGCAAAAGTCAGAAGCAGCAGCACAAGTAGGTAAACTACTAGCTGAGCGCGTAGTGGCTAAAAATATTACGAAGGTAAAATTTGATCGTAGTGGTTACCTATATCACGGTCGTGTGAAAGCATTAGCTGATGGCGCACGTGAAGGTGGTCTTCAATTCTAATTCTTAAATTCAGTCGAAAATGAAAAAGAAACCGAATAATAGAGTAAAATCCACCGAGTCAGAGTTAAAGGAAAAGCTGGTAAAGCTTAACCGTGTGGCTAAAGTAACCAAAGGTGGTCGTACCTTCAGTTTTGCAGCTATTGTAGTTGTAGGTGATGGTAAAGGACGTGTAGGTCATGGATTAGGAAAAGCTAGAGATGTATCCGAGGCTATTTCTAAAGCTGTGGACGAAGCAAAGAAAAATCTTGTGAAGTTTCCATTAATCAATGGTACTATCCCTCACGAGCAGTTAGGTAAGTTTGACGCTGGTCGCGTACTTATCAAGCCAGCTTCTGATGGTACAGGAGTAATCGCTGGTGGTGGTATGCGTGCAGTACTAGAAATTGCAGGTGTACAAAATGTACTAGCTAAGTCTCAAGGGTCTTCTAACCCACACAACGTGGTAAAGGCGACTATTGATGCACTTAAGAAATTACGTAGTCCAAGAGAAGTTGCTGCACAAAGAGGAATTTCAATGGATAAACTTTTCAATGGTTAAAATAACTGCTATTTTAAGCAGTCAAAATGATAAAAAATGGGAAAGGTTCGCGTAACTAAACTAAAGAGTGCTATTAATCGCCCTGCTAAGCAGAAGGCAACATTAACTGCACTTGGGCTTCGCAAGATCAACCAGGTTGTTGAGCACGAAGCTACTCCTCAAGTAATGGGGATGATAAAAAAAGTAAGCCATTTGGTTAAGGTCGAAGAGGCTTAATATTTTTTGAATAATTGAATTTGAAATATTTGTAGATATGGAACTGCATAGTTTAAAACCAGCGAAAGGTTCAGTGAAGTCCGGTAAGCGTATCGCTCGCGGACAAGGATCCACAAGAGGTGGTACTTCCACACGTGGACACAAAGGACAAAAGTCGCGTTCAGGTTATAGCCGTAAGCGCCATTTCGAAGGTGGTCAGATGGCCCTTCAAATGCGTTTGCCAAAGCGTGGATTCAAAAACCCTACTAGAGTAGAGTATGTTGCTCTAAACTTAGGGCGTTTGGAAGCATTAGCTGCAAAATATAAAGAAACTAACTTCGATATTGAGAAGCTAGTAGAACTAAATGTTGTGAGAAAAACCGATAGAGTGAAGTTGTTGGCTACGGGAGAATTGAATACGGCTCTTACGATCAGTGTTCATGCTGCTTCCAATTCAGCAAAAGAAGCCGTTGAAGCAAAAGGCGGTACTGTTAATCTAGTTTAACTATCCTCTAATGAAACGATTTATTACCACATTAAATAACATTTGGAATATTGAAGAATTACGTAAGCGTATTCTTCTGACGCTTGGCCTTTTGGCTGTATACAGATTTGGAGCGTTCGTAGTACTTCCAGGTGTTGATGCCTCTAGAATCCAGGCAACTGATCCTGCAGAAGGAGCAAAAGATCTATTAGATTTGATCAACACCTTTACAGGTGGTGCATTCAATTCAGCTTCGATTTTCGCTCTAGGGATCATGCCTTACATCACGGCATCAATCATCATTCAATTTTCATAGTCGATCATCAATTATCGCAATAAGTTTAGCAACAAGCATGAGTTATATAAAAAGTGAAAGCAGATAAGGTCAGGCAGCGTTTTTATAGCTATCTGGATAAAAAGGGATTAAAGAATACATCTCAAAGGAAATTAATGCTTGATATTGTTCTAGAAGAGAAAGATCATTTCAATATCGACGGCATCTATCAGCAAGTATCTAAAAAAATGCCCAATCAGTTAAAAAAATCTTAACGTAA
>CAJXMP010000317.1 GCA_913056515.1 uncultured Lewinella sp. | reverse complement strand
CGATGGAGAACGTGTGAAATACAATAATGTTCTCGCTATTCAACCAGAACACTTAAAACGATTACGCAATAGTAAAAACGGTGATTATAGTTGGTTAAATTTAATCGGAGGGGATAGAAATAAAGAAATTATGGAATATGATTGTAGTACAACTCCCGCTGATTTTAAGAGACTTGATGATACTTGCGGTGTAATTGAATATATTGATGTTGATGAGAGTGATGGTGCATTTATAGCTATGGAAACTGTCAACCAGACTTTAGCTTCTGATGAAGAGTATGTGCATACCTTTGTACCTACAGTAGACTTGAGTGCCCTAGGTTTTCACGAATTTGAGATTATAACCGATTGGGACGAGGATACAGCAAACTTCAATGATACGCTGCGAACTACTATTTCACATGAGTTGGATTATGATGCAGCCATTTTGAGTGTAGATTCAGATGTTACTTTAGTTTGTGGTACTAGTGTAGAGTTAGATGTGGTTTTGGCTAATGGTGGATTTGAGTTGTTGGAGTCAGCTGTCTTTAATGTTTTTGTAAATGGTGATCCGAGTGGTGCACCGATCAACTGGACGGGAGCTTTGGCTTTTGGAGAGAGTGAGACCGTATCTATTTTGGTAGAGGGCTTAGTTGACGGAACAGCAGAGATTGAGGTGGTCGTTAGTGAACCCAATGGTCAGGTGGATGAAGATGCAGCGAATGATTCGTGTACTAGAACGGTAAATGTTACTAATGCCGGTGCCAGCATATTCCTAAACTTGACAACTGACGGATACCCAGGAGAGACAACTTGGGAAATTGTAGATGAAAATGATGTGGTTATCTATTCAGATGGTCCTTATGCTCAAGCAGAGACTACTTTCAACTACCAATTCTGTGTAGAAGATGATGCTTGTTACACCTTCAAGATTTATGATGATTGGGGAGATGGATTGGATGGTGGATTTTTCTATGATGATGGGGATTATGAAATCCTAGACGAGGATGGCAATGTTCTAGCCTCTTTAATTGAAGTGAATTTTGGTGATTTTGAATTTAATGAGTTCTGTACGGGTACACCATGTATTTTAACGGCGGAGGCTAGTACCACTCCAGCAACTGCTTCTATGACTGCTGACGGAACACTACAAATCAATGTGGCCAATGGAGCTGGTCCATTTCAATATTCAATTAATGGAGGTATTGACTTTAGCCCAGATCCTTTATTCACTGATTTATTCTATGGTTTATATGATGTGGTCGTAGTAGATGTGAATGGTTGTACCTATGAATTTCAATCTATGGTACCACTTTGTATGTTAATCGCTGAATTTGTAGTTACTAACGAGACGGTTAGTGGCGAGGAAGATGGATCTATTGAAATAAACCTGACGGGTGCTTTGGGTACTCCAGAGTATTCTATAGATGGTGGTCAAACTTGGCAAAGTTCAAATGTATTTGATGGTCTAGGTTTCGGTGTTTATGAATTAGCTGTTCAAGATGAGGAAGGTTGTATAGCTTTCTATACAATCGAGGTAGAAGCTGATATTAATTCAGTGAGTTATGTGTACAGTGACATGTATGTTGAAATCAAGCCTAATCCGACTACGGGGGTTTTCATTATTGACGTCCATGGTGTAGAACAAGATGGCTTGTATCTGCCTATTCAAATATTGGATGCTTCTGGCAAGGTTGTATATAATGTTGATTTGGTGTGGTATGATGATATGTATACGAGTCAGATTTCAATCTTTGAGGAACCTGCTGGGATGTATTTTATTCGATTCAAGCGATCGGATATCAAACGCATGGTGAAGTTGGTTAAACTCTAAGCATGGAATATAAAAAAGGCCCTGGAAAATACTCCAGGGCCTTTTTTGATGCTGCACTATTATTGCTTGACAATAGTTTGAGCGAATTGTTGATCTGGTGTTATGATTTGGATGAGATACATTCCAGCTTTTAGATGGTCTATGGACCATTGTAAGGACCAATCGTGTGTTTTATGATTGACTTGTTCTTGCTGGATGAGCTTGCCACTCATATCCAATAATTTTACGACCATATCCTGTCCTTCCAGCCCTTGTAGTTCGATATGGAACATATCTGATGTTGGATTTGGATACACGGAGAATAAGCTGTTTTGTTGAATCTCCTCGGTATCTGTGATGTCACCTATAACAAAATCGTAGTATAGGGTTCCTCCAAAATCAGGATTGAATACTTTCACTGCGATGTCTAGGAAGTCGTTAATCTGTTTAGAGATGGCTAAGCCTCCTACACCAACGTTCTGACCCACAACGTCCCAGTACCAGAAGTCCAACCCGTCATTTCCACTATCTTCAAAGACTAAAGTATAGCAGCCAGGGATGAGGTTCATTTCATCCTTGTACAGGGTTGAATTGGTCATGTTATCTCTATTTAAGACTACATTGCCGGCATTATCTAAGATGCGGTAGCTATTTTCACTCGCTCTGTTGTTGGTTTGCAGGCGAATCAGCAATTGATCAGATGCATTGAAGGTATCTACTTGTTTGAAAGTAGATTTCATCTGATTATTATCGCTGTAGTCATCTGCCTGTCCATTTACGGATACTATCGAAGCTTGGAAGGTACCTGTATCTAATCCATTAGCATAAAAGGCAACGGACCCGATAGGTAAATTCAAGACTTGGCTTTCTCCTGGAGACAGGTCCAGATTGAAGGTTTCTTCTGATGCATAAGGTCCGCCGATGACTTCAT
>CAJXMP010000316.1 GCA_913056515.1 uncultured Lewinella sp. | reverse complement strand
AGAAAATGTTATGTCGCTAGAAAGCCCTGCATTTGATGAGTTAAATACTACAGTCCTTTCATTATAGGGATCATATTGCATTACGCCCTCACCAATTGTAGTAATCCAAATACTACCATTGGCATCTTCATAAAAAGAGCTGATTTCAGTATTTTGAACTGGATCCAATCCAGCATTTTGGGACAAATTGACAAAGGTATCCCTATCAAAATACTTAAGGTTTATACCATTCTTTTTTGTCCCAACCCAAAGATTACCCTTGGAGTCTTCATATAATGCAGAAATATGTACCCCTTTAAAGCTAGTAGTTGAAGAACCTGAACTAGAACCGATATACTTTTTTAGTTCATATCCATTGTAACGATTGAGCCCATAGCTCGTGCCTATCCATACATAACCTATTGAATCTTGTTCCAAACAATGGACTGTATTATGAGTAAGACCATCAACAATAGTTAAGTGATCAAAATAATACTGCGCATAGGAAGGTATCCATATCGAAAACGAAAATAATATCGGAACGATTAATCTATACATTGACATTCAATAAGTGCTATTAGTAAAGCAATATTAAATTAATGTATTACATGTAAAAAATTCTAAAATCAACCTATAATATTAGGAATCAGCAACTTAATTACATTTGAAAGGCTAAACTAGATTTATTTCAGACTTATAGTAGCCAACTCCAACTCAAATGATTCAACTTTTTTATTCCCAAATAAAATTCCCAATTCCTCAATGGGTCCTCCAGAAAAATTAGGACTTTGTAAGGTTCGACCTCTGAAAGATGGATAAAAATCGGAGAGATTTAATTCGATGAGTTCCCAATCTCCAGTGGTTTTAAAATATTGGATATAGGAATAGTAATCTCTGCGCTTAGATTTGATTCTGAATTGATATTTTTTGCCATCTCCTTTCACCCGAAGCACTATTTTAGTATATGGCGTGCAATCCGTTGGACTCATGACATGCCTTACCGAAGAAAAGCCACCATAGTTATCTAATGAAATTTGACCGGAAAATACAGCATGATCTTCTTGATTAATCAATAAACTACCTTGAGACAATCCACCCATTACACCGTCATCAACTACATACCAATCTTCAAGGGCATTTGATTTTGAAAAATCCACCAACACCAAAGAATCACCAAAGACCATAAAACATAGATAAAATAAGAGAGACATCTTTTTTAAATAAGACAATCCAAGTACAGGCAGGGTTTAAGAATACCTCTTATTTTGTCAAAGTGTTCAAATAATTATGAACAGCAATGGGTCTGTCCGTAGCCATAATATCCACTTCTGCACGAATGATAGGAGCATAAACCTGATTTCCTTTAGCCACTGCTTGCTGATCAATATTTCCCAAGGTTCCAAAAATACCAGCAATACCTTTTTGATGTAATTTTTTGATTAGCTCCATATTGGGCTGCCTAGTTCCCATAAAGGCAATAGTTCTATCTGCCGGTACACCTGAGGATTCCCATCTTTCATATTCCTCCATTGAGCGAATAGAAATGGACTGCATAAATTCTGGCGCATATGCATAAATACGTTGACTCTGTGCTGTGGTATAAGCAATAATAAAGCAATTCGCCTCCGCATTTTTTAACCGAATATGATCAAGCACACGTTCAACCGGCACCGAACGCTTGATGTCAACACTTAGGATGGTTTGACTTTCTTTGGCCCAATCCAGGACTTCATCAAAAGTGGGTATCTCGAAGTCTGTAGGTGCACCAGTTGGTAAAACTAAATGAAGCGTATCTATACTGTTATATAGCTGATTGGCAATATTACCAGAACCAGTTGTTGTTCTGTCTATTGTATTATCATGCATCAATACAAGAACACTATCGCTAGTCATAGCTATATCGCACTCGATGATTAAATCGACCTGTTGCCTCAAATAATCAAAAGACTCCAAACAATTCTCTGGCCATATGGTATCATAACTGATCCCTCGATGACCACTGATTAAGACTTCATTGACCGGATAAGTTAATCCATAAGCCAATAAACCTGGTGATTCATTATCAGACGAAACAGGCTTTCCTTGCTGACATCCAGCAAATATCAAGGATAAACCTATTACAAAGGCAATCCAATGCACTTTACGCTTCATATAGTTTTACAGTGGCTAAAAATTTATTCGAAAATAATTTTTGTTGTGCTATAAAATACTCCAAATGCAGGATCTGCACTTATACGCACAACAAAAAGCCCTTGACCAATATCAGATGCGCGTAAGGACATATTTAGACCTTGAACGGGCTGTGCATATTTAACTTGACCAGACACATCAAAAACCTCTAGTTGACCACCCATAAATTCTTGAGGAATAACTATTTGCATTTCACCACTTGAAGGATTAGGTGCTGCATATAATTGCAGACCAGTCTGAGATAATAATTCGGTAGAAGATACATCTGCACAAGCAATTCCCTCCAGGAAAATACTAGAGTTATCTAAAACTTCTATGGCAATGGCTGAACTTAAATTATTAAAATAAGTTACATGACCTAAAGAGTTTTCAATGGTAATTAATTCAGATGACATACCTAGTTCCTCTGCTTTAGCATGCACAGCCTCTGAACCTTGTAGGCTTACTATTGGAATACCAAAGAAAGGAGTTGCGAATCCTACTCCATATGGAACTACATTGTCCTGATCATCATGCACAGAAAATATAGGTTCGTCGTTCTCATCCATCCAGCTAACATTATATATAGCCCCTGA
>CAJXMP010000315.1 GCA_913056515.1 uncultured Lewinella sp. | reverse complement strand
GCCCCGACCAATTTTTGGTCGATTCGAAAGTGAGAAAATTTGTCATCGGGGCGTGGCGCAGTCCGGTTAGCGCACCTGGTTTGGGACCAGGGGGTCGCAGGTTCGAATCCTGCCGCCCCGACAAAAGAGGTTTGTTCTTTGAGCAAACCTCTTTTTTATTTATATTCAGTATTCAACTCATTCGCTTTTTGTTCCTAAACGCTTTATGATGAAACTCACCTTGAAACCATATGCATACGAATACAATACACCCTTTCAAATTTCTAGGGAGCGAAGAACAAAACAAGATGCCCTTCTTTTAGGTTTAAGCATAGATCATATAACGGGTTGGGGTGAGTTAACGACCAATAGTTTTTATGGCGTTACTTGTGCAAAAGCGGCAGAACAAATCCGAGACAAACAAATCATTATTGAAGAAACTAAACTAGAACATCCAGTCTCCTTATACGAGAAGTGGATGCAGTTATTTCCAGATCAACCGTTTATTAGATGTGCACTGGATGAGGCTTGTTGGGATTTGTATGGTCGAGTTAATCGTAAGAAAACCTTTCAACTGATCAAAATCGCTGATCGTATTAAAAATCCTTCTTGTTTTACTTTGGGGATTGACGATGTTAGTAAAGTGATAAATGGGATATTGTCTAGACCATGGCCCATTTATAAATTAAAGATGGGTAAGGAAAATCCGGTAGAGCTCATGCAAGAAATAAGGGAGATAACCAATGCCCAGGTATTTATTGATGCCAATGCGGCTTGGAATATTCAGGAGGCCCTGAGTATTATACCCCAATTGGCTCAATTAGGGGTAAGCATGGTAGAACAACCTCTAGCATTAGAATCTGAACAAGATATGATACAGCTTAAGGAGAGGCTAAATACGCCACTAATTGCAGATGAGAGTTTTAATGATGCACGAGATTTATCCAAATGTGCAGATTTGTATAATGGAATCAATATTAAGCTTCAAAAAATTGGGGGTATTACACCTGCTATTTCTGCTATAAAACAAGCCAAAACTATGGGCTTGAAAGTAATGATTGGATGTATGACAGAATCATCCATTGGCTTATCAGCTGCAGCGCAATTGGCATCACATGCTGATTTTATAGACCTAGACTCTATGTTATTAATCAGTAATGATCCTGCTCTAGGGGTAACACTTAATCAAGGTAAGGTGGAGCTTGCAGATGAATACGGTAATGGTGTTGTGGTTGATTTTAATTGATAGGTTTAATTATTTAAATGCCTATTAATTGTATATATTGAGTATATCCCGTCTCTCTTAAATCAAAACTTATGTTGAATATTGTAATCAGTCTAATTTTTGTATTTCTGTTGTATTCCCTTTTTGCCACCATCATAATGGAAGTCTTGTCTGCTGTATTTGCACTCAGAGCTAATAATCTGAAAAAGGCACTTCGAAATATGTTGGATAATGGGGATCAAAATTACTTCGACGCATTTTTAGAACAAGATTCCTTGTATAAACAATTGGCTGGACGATTTACGGGTAAGAAAACACCACCTTCCTATTTGAATCCTAAAAACTTTAGTTTGATGATGCTCAATGTGCTTGAACGTTCATCCAACGGCTTGCCTTTAGTTGAAGATCAGATTGAGAGTTTGCCTAACGGGTCTATGAAAGACGTATTAAAGATGTATTACAAGGATGCAGAATCGAATATTGATGTCTTTAAATTCAATATGGAATCTTGGTTTGATAATGTAATGGATAGAGCCAGTGGATGGTATAAAAGAAAAATTCGGGTTATCCTCATCCTTGTAGGGTTTTTAATTGCTACTGTATTTAATGTTGATACGCTAGAAATATTTGGACGTCTTCAAGATCAGGCACTAGCGAATCAATTATCTGAATTAGCAGGAGATTTAGTTGCTTCAGAGGCAACAGTAGAAGCTATAGGTTTGGAGGCATTACAAGCCGAATTTGGTAAAATAAATTTAAACGAATTAAGTATAGGTTGGAGTGAATATACCAGTGGTGTAAAATCATTCTCCAGTACCAATATTTTAATGAGTTTTTTAGGTTGGATCATTACGGCACTAGCTATTTCATTAGGAGCTCCTTTTTGGTTTGACTTACTTAATAAACTCGTCAAGTTTAGAGGGACTGGAAATACTAAAGATATTATTGTAGTACAAAACGATAATAGGAGATCAGATCAACAACATGCTGTAAAAGTCATCGAAGGATAATATGAAAATCGTTTTAGTCAAGGATGCTTATTTAAGGCCCTCAGCCGAAAAACTAGAATTACCACCTTTTGGTATGATTTTCAAGGGTACTGTCGTAGAAGTTCTTGATGAAACGGTTGTTGGCACCTCACTGAAAGGTAATCCGATATGGTATGCTGACCAAAGAGGTTGGTTTATCTGGTCTGGAGCAGCAGAAATTGTTGAAAAACAGGTAGAACTTAGCTATAAACCAATCGAAGACACTTCCAGCATTAAATATTTAAGTGAGCGTTCGATAGAATGGTATAATAATCATAAAGGACTTAATTGGGCACTGATTCGAGAACGCATCATTGATAAGTTTTGGCAAAAGAAAGATTTAACGGGTAGGACCGTAAGAATTGCCGTTTTAGATTCAGGCATAGATGTTATGCATCCTGATTTAGACCCCTGCATACAGGCCTATGGGAACTTTAGTATTGGTAATTTCTCTACTAAAAAAGATTTGTCTGGTTCGGGTACGCGTATGGCCTCAATCATTGCAGCGCAGGGGCGTTTTAAAGTGACGGGTGTTGCACCTGGGGCTCAATTATATATTG
>CAJXMP010000314.1 GCA_913056515.1 uncultured Lewinella sp. | reverse complement strand
ATACTCTTACTAGTAAGCCTATCTATTATCATTCCTGGGCTACTTTTAGCACAAAAAGAAGGAAAAGAACCTACGGATTCCACTAAGACTGAAGCACCTAAATTTAAATCTATTGAAGATTTCTTTAAAGATGAAGTTGAACACCAACCCGGGCTTTTTGGCCTATATAAAAACGATGGAAAATTATTCTTTGAGATTAATGACGATCTTTTGGAAGATGAAATATTGGTAGTTTCCAGAATTAAGGGTCATGTAAAGGGACTAAACTTTGGTGGAGCTGGAATGAGAAGTCGCCCACAACAAGTGATTAGATGGCAAAAACATGGAGATAAACTTTTATTACGCTCTGTTTCTTACAATGCTGTTGCAAACGAAGAAGATCCTATCTACCAGAGTGTTATTCAAAATAATTTTGAGCCCATTATCATGACATTCCCGATCAAAGCGGTTGGAAAAGATAGTATCTCATATCTAGTTAATGTAAGTTCATTATTTACTAAAGATATCGATATGATTGGTGCACTTAGCGCCAATGATAAAAAGCGATTTGGAATTAAAAGACTAGACTCGGATAGATCTATGGTTACTACAACCAAATCATTCCCTACAAATACAGAGGTCTCTCATATACTCACCTATACTGGATCTAAGCTGCCGGACAATCAAATTACTGGTACACTTTCTGTAGAGATGAATCAATCTTTCATACAATTACCAGAAGAGCCTATGATGCCTAGATTGTACGATGAACGTGTATCCTATTTTAGCCTTAGACAAACGGACTACAGTATGGATGTTCACACTGCGGGTCAAAAAAGATTCATCACCAAATGGCGATTAGAACCTAAAGATTGGGATGCCTATAATAGAGGTGAATTGGTTGAGCCAGTTAAACCAATCGTATACTATATTGATCCAGCAACACCGACACAATGGGTGAAATATATCAAGGAAGGTGTTGATGTATGGCAAGATGCATTTGAATATGCTGGTTTTAAGAATGCGATCTATGCTAAAGAAGCACCATCAAAGGAAGAAGATCCAGATTGGTCGCCAGAGGATGTCAGATATTCTGTAATCCGCTATGTTGCCACGGATATACAAAACGCTATGGGACCCCATGTACACGATCCTAGGACTGGAGAAATATTAGAATCCGATATCATTTGGTATCATAATGTGATGAAGCTATTACGCAACTGGTATTTGATTCAAACTGCTGCAGTAAATCCAGATGCTCAAAAAGCCAAATTCACGGATGAGGTCATGGGTGAGTTAATCAAGTTTGTAGCAGCACATGAGGTTGGTCACACATTAGGATTACCCCATAACATGGGTTCTAGCTCCGCTTATCCTGTTGATTCCTTGCGTTCACCAACATTTACAGCTACCCATGGAACTGCGCCATCTATCATGGATTACGCGCGCTTTAACTATGTAGCTCAACCAGAGGATAATGTCACCAATTTTTATCCTTCTATCGGAGAATATGATAATTGGTCTATAGAGTTTGGGTATCGTTTGATTCCTGGAGCAGATTCTCCAGAGGCAGAACGAGCAACCATCAATGAATGGATCAAAGCGAAGGCTGACGATCCAGCATATCGATTCGGTTTCCAAAATAGAGTGGATCCAAGTGCTCAGACAGAAGACCTTGGAGATGATGCGGTGTATGCATCTCAATTAGGTATAAAGAACTTGCAACGCATAGTTCCTAAAATAACCTCCTTTGCTTACAAAGAAGCAGAGAACAATGCGGAAGTACAGGAATTGTATACTCAAGTAGTCAATCAGCTTAATCGCTACTGTGGACATGTAGCGACTAATGTTGGAGGAGTATATCAATACAACAAAACCATGGATCAGGATGGAGCTATTTTTGTGGCAGTACCTAAAGCAAGACAACAAAAGGCTGTGCAGTTTTTTATTGATGAAATTTTCAACACACCTAGTTGGCTATTGAACCAAGAAATGATGGACTTACTGGGTACAGATCAAGTTTATTCTAGAGTTCAGAGTATGCAAGGAAGAACATTAGGCCGTTTACTTTCATATAGAACCTTGAATAGAATGGTGGATTACCAAGCAGCATCTGGATATTCAGTAGATCAGCTGTTTGATGAACTAACAGCAGGACTTTTTGCTAATACTTCATTGGATCAGTTTAAGCGAAAACTCCAAGTGGATTATGCTAAGGGTTTAATGGCTATGTTGGAAGCAGACTCCAAAGCAAATGCCGATGTCCAAGCTGTTGCAGCTAATCAACTTAATGATTTAGAAGAACTTGTGAAAAAGCAAAAAAAGAAAGCGAGTTCAGCTGTAGACAAAGCTCATTTTGAACGTCTTGAAAAAATGCTTAGCGAAAATTAAATTTTAAAAAAAGAGTGTGATACTTAAGATCACACTCTTTTTTTTTACATAAATTACAGCCATAAAAAAACCATTCAATTTAAACATTATGGCTGTTGAGTTGAAGCTCGAAAACCAACCGAATGAAGCGGTTCGAGCTCTATTGAATGAGACTACACTCGGTACACCCGGAGGTATACAATACAAACACTTGAATGTCGATGAAAAACTCAACGAGCTCAAGGACACCCGCTTTCTAAGTTTAAGACTTCGGAATAGGACGCTAGGTACCTTATCATTAACGCGTAGGATATTCGAACACGATGGACTTCATCCACTAGCTTCAGATTACATCCGATACCTCTCTATTAAAAGTTTGATGCGAAATGAAAAAAGCCATCGAACCAAAAAGAAGACTCAGCCTAAGAAGAATAATAGTACTCAAAGACTTGTATCGGAATTCTTTAATAATTACGCCACCCTAAAAGGA
>CAJXMP010000313.1 GCA_913056515.1 uncultured Lewinella sp. | reverse complement strand
CAAGAAAGTGGTGTGATAATTACTATATGGTGTACTATAATCTCCAGCAGTCCAGTGTAAAAATATTCTTCTGCTTGTATCACCTTTTCCAGGATTAAATCCTTTTCCTATTTTAGGACCACCAGGTGTTCCATGCTTACTTGTATCATATTCACTTTCACCTTCCTTTTTCTTTGCAACCCGTTGAGAAATTTGAGGAGTCGGAGCCGCTTGTTGACTAGTATCTGGTGCTTTTGCAATAACTGGTGCGCTTCCTCCTCCAGTAATACCAAATTCTGCTTTCTTTTTCTGAATTCTTGCTCCAAGTTCAGCAATAGAAATACTACCATCACCATTTGAATCTAGTCCAGCATTATGAGTATACCATGATGCTGGATGATTACCCCAACTATCTGTAAATCCACCACGCTTAGCAACAATATAATCTGCTGGTTTACTTGTAAATGCTGGTAGAAAAACTGAAGTGTATAAATGTCCAGGTGTAGCTCCTTTAGGTAACTTCCAATAATCAAAATATTTTTCAACATACTCCATTTGTTGCACTCTGTTCATTTTATAAAGTGCAGCAGTGGATGTTCCTAAAGATCTAGCAGTGGTGGGCATAAATTGAATCAAACCCGTTGCACCACTTTTGTTTCTAGCTTGAGGATTTAATCCAGATTCTGAAGCCATAAGACCAAGAAGATCCGTAGCATCAATATCATATTTTTGAGCGAGTCTATTAACTTCTTTTTCAAATTCAGGATCATCCTTGTAAGATGCAGGCGAATAAGTACTAGGACCAGATGAAACATTATTATTACTATTAGTATTACCACCACCAGTTCCCAAAATATTTCCAAAGATATTTCTAAGACCATCACCTGCTTTTGTAATAGAATTATTCACTCTTAGAGCATAGTAAGTTTCATTATTTTTTAATGGAATTTTAGTAAGAGACATTCCTGGAAGTTCTTTTGGTTCTTTTACTAATCCACTAGAAGTAACTGATCCAGGATCAGCAACGCCCAAAAAGTCTTTTGCAGCATTAACAATACCACCAAGGAATTTCTGCTCCACTTCAGTTTCTTTTTTACTAGAATCACTTGAATTTTCTTTTTCCTCGGTCATAGGATCCCGAGTAAAGAAAGCTTTAAAGAATAGTGGTACAGACTCAATAGGATTGAATAAAACAAGATAATTTTTAACACCAAGAAATATGCTAAATTAAATTGAATTTAAAGATGTTTAAAAATAAAACACTGTTAATAACCGGAGGTACTGGTTCTTTTGGAAATGCTGTATTGAATAAGTTTTTGGATTCTGATATTAAAGAAATCAGAATATTTTCTAGAGATGAAAAGAAGCAGGACGATATGAGAAGAAAATACCAGAACGATAAAATAAAATATTTTATTGGAGATGTAAGAAGTGAAAATAGTTTAAATCAAGCTATAGTTGGAGTTGATTATATTTTTCATGCTGCTGCATTAAAGCAGGTTCCTTCATGTGAATTCTATCCAATGGAAGCAGTTCAAACTAATATAATTGGGACTGAAAACATGTTGAACTCTGCTATTAAACATAATGTTAAAAAAGTTATTTGCTTAAGTACTGATAAGGCTGTATACCCTATTAATGCAATGGGAGTTTCTAAATCTTTGATGGAAAAAGTTTTTGTAGCTAAATCTAGAATTAACTCAGAGACAACAATAATTGGTACTAGATATGGTAATGTTATGGCTTCAAGAGGTTCTGTAATTCCATTATTTTATAATCAATTAGTCAATGATAACCCTTTAACTTTAACTAATCCTGATATGACTAGGTTTATGATGACACTAGACAATGCAGTTGAACTTGTTTTATTTGCATTTAAAAATGGAAAGACAGGGGATATATTTGTTCAGAAAGCTCCCTCAACAACTATGGAAAAGCTTGCAGAAGCATTAAGAAAAGACTTAGATGTTGCGCAAATATGCTGTACTGATGGATACAATGTAGATTATCAGCGTAAACATCAATACTATGTGGATTGGATAAATGAAAGACACGAGCCTTTGTGGCAAATGGCTCCTGTAGCAAGGCATTTATATTGGGTAGAGGCACCTATGATGAGTGTTGCTGTAGGCAAAGGACTTCCTCATACAACACATGATTATACTCCTTATAATGACGGAGTTTCGTTCACAGGACAGAAACAAAAGAAACCTTTAAATAACTGTTGGGATTTTAGTAATGGCGATTAGTCCTTGTAGTAGACTATGGACTGATATCAACATTCATGTGCATAGAAAAGAAATTACAAATTGCTGTCGCCGACGTCAAAAGCGTATTCCTACTGTTGAAGATTTTAAAACGTTAGGTGCTGATTTTTGGCTGTTGCGTCCTGAAGTAAAACAAGACAAAGAACATTTTTTAGAAGCTAGAGATTTTCCTATAGGTTGTGGCGAATGTGGAGAATATCATCCAGATAGTAGATACACTACACACAATAAATGGGTGGACATGGATGAATCATTTTATGAAAATCTATACAGCGAAGGTGCTCAACGTCTAGGAAAATCAGTTAGTGACCTCATCCCTTTGGAAAAGATCTATTTAATGAATGAATTCATTGTTAAATTGTTACTTAGTTTATAAATTCAATGGTCAAGTCTTTTTGTAACATTTAATTCAAACCTTCCGCCAGCTTCGCTGACAATAGAGGCAGTCTCTTACAAGTTCTTGATTTTTTTCTCTATCAACCTTTTTAAGTAGCATTAAAATCTGTAATGTAAACATAAAAGATAAATCTGTCACAAAAACGATTTTGTTAATGTATACATGGGAGAAGAAGTATTAACTTTGCTTATAACTTGTGAGTATTTAAGAG
>CAJXMP010000312.1 GCA_913056515.1 uncultured Lewinella sp. | reverse complement strand
AGCAAAAGTACTAGAGGCTAATGCAGACACAATAGCTTTACCTTGAGTTTCATTTAACTCTCTACCATAAGCTTTTGAAAGCTGTCTGATCATGTCTATTTGAGTAGCGGAAACAGCTACAATATCTAAAACAACAACTGGAACTAATCCAGCACCCATAGACCAGATCACATGATTACGTATTATAGTATCTGCATGCCTTGTTTCGGATGCTTTGTTTTTATCTGAACTCATAAACTTCTTTTTTACTTGATTTGCGGCAATTTTCGCAAGTTTTTTACCTGGCTTAATATCCATAATATCAAATATGCACCCTATTCTCTAAACTTTATTCTTTTTTCGACTAACAGCCGGACAAATAGAATAAACATCTATTTATCCCTTATTTACTTGAATTCGTGAAATTCAACTAGAAAAGTCCCATCCTTAAGCACTAAAAGACTTATAGCTTCTCTGCAACTTTGATCTGGCCAATTCAATGAAAATACCCCTGTTGCTGGATCTACTACTCCACTATCCAACTGCCCTTTCCACAAGGAAGTCTCTGGAGCATCATACATCCAGATAATACTATCAAAACCTATACTTGCTCGATGGATTAGCTCCACTTCAGGCTTTACAGACAACTCAATCAATTGATTCATGAGCTTTCCCCTATTGGTTAATTTATAGTCAAAGCTACTGGCCTTGTAATCTTTAATTTTATTTTGCTTCAAAGGCATAGGTCGTAAAAATGAGGCGGGATCAAATTGTCCAACAGCCATAGGCAAGCCCTCTTTTTCCTCCCAGTGATTCAAACCAACCATATCCCGTCTAAAATCAAGTCCATTGAGGTCATTAAACGGTTTCGAAATACTCGATCGACCAAAAACTACATAATATGATACATCCGACCTCCATTCCTTCGGTACAACTCCCTCCCAATTATTATTAGAAATATACTCAATAGTCAATCCTTCATTTGATTTGCTCAAAGTTTGAGCCCAAACATAAGGCTCATCCTTATAAACTGTTGAAAGCAAGATTGCCGTTCGTCCAATGAATAAATCTGGAACAGTCCAAATCCAATCATTCAATGCCGCTCTGGAAAGCAAACTATCATACAACAAGCCCCGTTCATTCAGAATAGTTAATCTAAAAAATGATGCCGGAACTAGATCCAAATCAGCAAGTAACTCAATTTGATCACCTTGCTTCCAGGTTCTATCCGTACATAATCTATCCGTTTGACCATCTAAGGCATCAAACCAATTCATAAATGAAAACTTGTCTTCAATGAGCGCTTCCAATTGAGCTTTATTATGCTTTAGAGCTTCATCTATGGAGATGGTGTAGGGTGTTTTTGCCTTTCCACTTAATTGCACAGAACCTTCGAAATATCCATAAGAATTGGATTGTACGTTGATCAATGAATCTTCCTTATTGGAATCCGAAATATTCAGTCCTGAAACACCAGACCGTTCCAACTTAACTTTTGATTCAGCATCAAAGACCATCTTAAGACCCGCAAATGATTTTGCTTGGAGTTGTTGATAAGCAGTACTGGTTTGACTAAGCCCTACAAAAGTGCGACTAATCCATGGGGTACTAGAATGCATAGTATCTAGATTTGCAGGTGTAAAATCCATCCGATCAAAAACAATTGCCTCGCGTGGCATTAGGCTAAAGCTCGAAGTTGTATAATCCTCCATGCTACTAATAAAGGAAATACCTGAGTAGGCTTTTTGAAAATAATCAGCGCTATTTGCTACAAATACATAATACTTACCCGGCGATAAACCAGGAATATGAATAATTGTATCTGATAATTGTCCAGGAATGTTTACTGCACTTTTTTGAACCCACTCAGATAGTTTGAATTCGTTAACTAACAGGCTCAAGGAATTAAATTGACGTTTTTGATGATAATCTAAAACGTTGGAATAGATTTCATCTGGGAATCTACACAGCACAACAAACAAAGAATCACAATTCTTTGATTGCACATCTATGGAATGGGATTGATAGGGATATACTGCAGGCTTACACGAGAGCTTTAATTGAGGCTTAATCAATTTGGCATGCAATATTTTGGCATTATTATGCAACCAATGTTTGTCCGGATAAGTCCGCATTAATTGTTCACAAATTTCGGCCATATCGGCACTAGTCCAACTACTATACATTTGATCTTGATAATCAAAAGTCCATTCAGCTAACTGGAGTTGGTTTATGTCAAAAACCAATCCAGAAGATTGTTCAACCAATTGATGTAATGTTTCATCTAATTCCTTTTCGGGGAATAAAAAATAAAGGTTAGTCAATTGATTTAACAGCGTAAATGACACCAGATCAGATCGTTTACTTTTATTTAAATAATCCGTCCTTCTTTTTAAACTGTTTTTAAATAGCTCAAAAAGGTCTGTAGGAGTTTTTTTAGTCTTTGTATTAAGCAGCTCCTCTATCCTACTCGACTGTTGTTTAATTTGCTGTCCACGTTCATATTCGACTTTCAGCATACTAGAATAAAAACTCAAAAATTCAAGTTGAATAATATCTTTTAGGCTTGTATTTATTGCTATAGGTTCTGTCGTAACATAAAAGATATTGGGGTATTCTTTGACCAAAATTTTTGATGCCCTTCTATGATTTAGCTGATGTTCCAATGATTGCAATATTTCCAGCACATTCTTATCTATTAATCCTGCATCAGATTTGAGCCAAGGATCACTTTCGTTTTGCAGATCGATATAGTACTGCATAAGTACCTTTGCTTGAAAATATTGGACCAACAATCTATTTGATCCTTTACAAGACTGTAGAATCTCCTCAAAAAACGGATAAGACATAGGATATCCCTCCTCTTTTTCCTCAAACCTAGTAATC
>CAJXMP010000311.1 GCA_913056515.1 uncultured Lewinella sp. | reverse complement strand
GTTGAATTCTTAGAAATAGGATCTTAGTAACAACAGAAACCTATGGTCTATTCCAAGCTTTTTTGCGCGCATAAATGTAGTCCAAAGCTTGGTCTCTAATACTATTTCAGAACTATTGATTTGGCATAGATTCCGGATAGAATCCTCTGTTTTCTTAATAAATAGGGCTGCAGATTCAAGTCCATCATGGTTCAAGGGATTATCTAGATGGAGGATAGGAATGCCTTGCTTTTTAAGTTGTATGCCATACAAACTATCCTCATGGCCATATCCTGTTATGGATTCATCAAATGGGATTTGATTAAATACTGTTTTAGGAATAAGCACATGATGCGTTTTAAACGCATGATAAGGGTTTTGCTGTCTTTGAGTAGCAGAGGTCATTTCTCTGCTTCTTCCAAATGTCCAACGTAAAAGTTGGTCTCTATCCTTAGGCATTGCATTAGAGTAGCTTGTTTGACCTACTAAAACGCAATTGGATGTAGTATGATTTATGTAAGATTCTATATAGGACGGTGAGCAAATAGATGAATCTCCGTCAATAAATAGTAAATATTCATAATTAGCTGAGCCTGCTAGTAGGTTTCTGATTTTAGAACGACCTAAATTGTGGGGTAATTGTTTAAAGGTTGTATTTGGAAGTTGGTCCAGTGATTGATTCCATTGAAGGGATTCCGAGCCCGAAGCATCATCAAAAACTAAAATCTCAAAAGGAATATTAAGATTTGTGCTTTGTTGATGTAGTTCGTGAACTAGTGAACGGACATCGTACTGATATACTGGAATTAAAATGGATAGCAAAGCTAGATGTTTGTTTTTTCAAAGATACAAACTTCTTTCTTTGTCCATATAAACTTATTTTTGGGACACATGAATTATTGCTTGAATAAAAGATGCATGCGCGTATGTTAAATATATTGGATTTAGAGCAGCTTTCACCAGAATTGAAATCAATAGCACAAAAGGTAAAGCAAGGAGAAAGAATCAGCTCAGCAGATTGTTTGGTACTTTTTGAACAAGCAGAATTAGGCTATTTAGGCGCCCTTGCAAACCATATTCGTAACAAAAGACATGGTAATAAGACCTACTTCAATAGGAATTTTCATTTAGAACCTACGAATGTTTGTTTGTATACCTGTACATTTTGTTCCTATTCAAGATTAATAAAAAAGCGTGAAGAAGGTTGGGAGTATTCCCACGATGAAATGATGGATATGATAAAGGCTTATGATGATAAGCCTGTCACAGAGGTTCATATCGTGGGGGGTGTTTTACCTCAATATGATTTAGAGTTCTATGCTAATCTATTCAAGGCTATTAAAGCACATCGACCGGACCTGCATGTAAAAGCGCTCACTCCTGTAGAGTATCATTATATCTTTAAAAAGAGTCATACTAAATGTCTGAACTTTATAATTGGAAAAAGTCCCTTTTAATTTATTTAGATATAAGGGTGATTAGGTTATTAGTTTTAGGGTTCTCTTCTGGGTTACCTATATTACTAATTTTTTCTACTCTATCTCTTTGGCTTAAGTCTGCAGGAATTGACAGAAGTACTATCACTTTATTTAGTTGGGCAGGTCTTGCTTATAGTTTTAAATTTCTTTGGGCACCTGTTATTGATAAACTACCAATAATAATGCTGAGTAATAAATTTGGTCATAGAAAAAGCTGGTTGATTTTTTCTCAATTGATGCTGATTATGTTTCTTGGGGGACTAGGATTTGTTGATCCTAAATACAACTTACTACTTATGGCATTCATTATAGTTTGTGTTAGTTTTTGCAGCGCAACACAAGACGCCATGGTCGATACTTACAGGATAGAATCTGCTCCATCAGGACTACAAAGTGCAATGAGCGGACTATATATCGTAGGTTATAGATTAGGTATGATAGTAGCTGGAGCAGGGTCACTTGTTTTAGCCTCATTTTTTGGTGGTGATGAACAATCCTATAATGCGAACGCATGGCAAAAAACATATATAATTATGGCAGTTCTACAAAGCATTGGTCTAATATGTGTTCTTATGTCACCAGAACCTCCTTCCAAAAGAATTTTATTGGATAACTTTAGAGATCGCCTAAAATTGATAAATGTTTTTTTTGTTTCAATATTAATATTTATTTTAATTTATAATGTTTTTCCAATTATTAAATTTCAGGACCCATTTATTAAAGGATTTTTTATAGCTTTAAAATTACTAACAGCACTTTCTGGAATGATTGTTGTTTTTACAATTTCAACAAAGGTGAATTATGTAAAAAATTATGTAATTCACTCAACATTTTGGGATCCGATCACAAGCTTTGTTAAAAAATATGGATCCATGGCAATAGTCATATTGATTATAATCGGGCTTTATAGAATTGCAGACATAGTAATGGGAGTAGTTGCAAATCTTTTTTACTCTGATATGGGATACACACTTAATCAAATAGCTACTATTTCAAAATTTTGGGGATTAATTGCAACAATTTTAGGTGGATTGCTAGGAGGAGCTTTGGCCTCGAGATATAATAATTATTCTATTTTATTATTAGGGGCCATTCTTGCATCCGCAACTAATGTCTTATTTGCTATTCTTGCTACATTAGAACCTAAAGTTGTTTATTTAATGATAGTTATAATTGCAGACAATATAGCTGCTGGGATTGCCTCTGTTGCCTCTCCTCTCGTTTCTTCGTGAGCACGGGCTGGATTTTCGGGGCGGCGCATGATCATTGTCGGGCTGACAGGTTCTATCGCCATGGGAAAATCCACGGTTGCCGATCTTTTCCGTGACGAAGGCGTGCCGGTGCATGATGCCGATCAGGCCGTGCATAAACTGATGTCCCGTGAAGGTCTTGCCACCGCCAAAGTTCTTGAGGCGTTTCCAACTGCAGCCACGACGGAAGGCGGGATAGA
>CAJXMP010000310.1 GCA_913056515.1 uncultured Lewinella sp. | reverse complement strand
AAGGAAATATTATAGAGGCTTTGAATGATACACTTGGTTGGAATCTAGGTTTTCATAAAGTATACGAAGGCTTAGCCAATGATTTTGTATATGCCAACCCACAGGATCTAATGGTGTTTTTGGACAATCATGATATGGATCGTGTGTATACTCAATTGGATGAATCCTTAGACTTAACAAAGATGGCATTGACCTATCTAGCAACTATCCGAGGTATTCCTCAAATGTACTATGGAACAGAAATACTCATGAGTAACAAAGGCTATCCTGGAAATCATGGGGTCATAAGAACGGATTTTCCGGGAGGGTTTCCTGGAGATCAGGTAAGTGCTAAAGATAAAATTGGGCTCTCTGCAGAGCAAAAAGACATGCAAGCCTTCACTAAAAACTTATTGAATTGGCGAAAAGAGCAACCTACTATCCATCATGGAAAGTTGATGCATTTCGCGCCAATGGATGGGGTCTATGTATACTTCAGATACACAGATACTCATAAAATAATGGTGGTATTCAATAAAGGGGACGAAGAGGTTAACTTAGATTTAGCTACTTACAAAGAATTACTCAACAGTCACCGAGCGATCAAATTTTTTGATAGTTCAGACTGGTTTATCGCTCCCTCTAGCTTAAACGCCCCACCAGGAGCATCGATTTATGAGTTTAAATAAAAGACTATCAAAATCTTAGGGCATAAAGGCTTTTCATTGTATTAAAAAAACGATGAAAAGCCTTTTTCTTTTGTGCCTATTACCCATACTTATAAATGCTCAAAACCCAAGCTATTTTAAAGTAGAACAGTCTAGTCAAAACATAGACTTAATCTCAGCCATTACGATACAAAACAATTCTATTTTTGTCTGCCGAGCACAGTCTTCTTCTTTTGGGCAATCCTATGATTTGATTTTAGAAAAGTACCAACTAGACGGGCAATTGATTCAGCAAAAGACAATACCATGGACTTTTGAATCTATCCTTGGTCTGCATTGGACAATGGTTAATACTGAATTGGTGCTTTGGGGTTCTACAGTTTTGGATAGTACCGATGAAGGGGCTTTGTTTTGGCTGAAAGTTGATGCTAATTTGACTATTGCGGATCCGAATTTTTATTTACTAGGGCAAGCATTCGTAGAACACTTTTCCATTGATCAAATGCAAGGTTTAATCTATGTAGGAGGGAGTAAACAAGCCTCATTATTTGCTAGTAGTCCCTTTTTTTTGTTGATCGATCAAAACTTACAGCTTTTAGATAGTTTTGAAGAACAGGAAGCTGCTTGGGATGTGCAAGGTGTAATAGCTTTAGCAGATGGCTATGTCTTAGTAGGAGCTGGTCTATGGAAGTATAATATGGATCATCAACTTGTCAATTATCAAACCCTGGATAACCCAGAATTAGCCAAATGTACCGGTGTGCGAACCCAAGATGGAAAGCTATTGACCCTTAGGCAAATTTTCGACTGGGAGAATGGCTCAAAAACGATGCTTCTAGAACACTGGGATGCTGATTTAAATTTGCTGAAAACTAATGTATTAAGTCCATCAAATGTCAGGGCGGTGAAATCGAATGTTATTCAACTCCTATCTTCTGGAGAATACTTAATTTCCCTTTACTCGTCGACTTCTAATATTGGATTCCCATTTATATTGGGCAAAAGCAAGCACCATTTTTTAATCTTGAATCCAAGCTTAAATGTAATAGGTCAAAAGACTTATAGTTTTGAGGATTACCTATATCCTTGCCAGATTTTCAGTGGGTCGAATAGCATTTGGAGTGGAGGGTTTAAAGTCAATGATACTAGTAGTTTGGTACCGTATCTATACCATATTCCAAAGCTTTGGTCCATCGGCATAGAATCAACTTTAGATGCAACTGAATCAAATTGGTCTACAGAAGGCCATACAAATCTCTATTCTAAGTCTTTTATAGAATCTAAGGTTCAAAAAAATAAGTAACTTAAATTTGAATTGAAGTTTTATATCATGAATTGGGTTGAACCTGTTGCTACCTTATCTGGGCTATTATGTGTCTATTTTAGTATCAAGCAAAATTTGCTGACCTGGGTATTTGGATTTATTCAAGTAGCGCTTTACACGTGGATTTTTTATCAGGAGGCCCTGTATTCTGATATGGGTTTACATGTATTTTATATGGGTATTCAAGTGGTAGGCTATCAAACTTGGAAGCGTGGAGGTAATGCTGAGCTTGAATTCAATCCGAGCAGTATTGGTTGGTGGCTATATGTTTGGATTTTTGTAGCTATAGCAGGATCTGTATTGTTGGGATTCGTTTTGTCCTCCTATACAGATGCTTCTATGGCTTATCCAGATGCTTTCACTACCACAGCTTCCATTATTGCCCAAATTATGATGATCAAGAAAATAGTGGAATCTTGGATTTTTTGGATTGTAGTGAATATGTATGCTATTGTTGTGTATGCAGTAAAAGATTTATACTTCTCTACTGGACTATATGCGGTCTTCTTTATTATGGCTGTATGGGGACTGGTTCAATGGAATCAAATCGCACGAAAAAACATGAACTATGCCAGCTAGTAATGTGCTATTTTTGGGTGCTCCATCAACGGGTAAGACGAGCCTAGTAAAAGCTTTGGCGGAGTATTATCAAGAGCCATGGATGCATGAGCTGGGAAAAGATTATTGGATAAAGCATCAAGTGGATAGACGATTATCCCAAGATCAACTTCTTGAAATAGCGGAATTGCATTTAGCTGAAGAATTGAGCTTATTAGAGCAGGCCAATCGCTTTCTATTTACGGATACCAATGCCATTACAACCTATATGTTTGCCTTAGATTATTATGGTTATGTAGAAGTGGGGCTAACCCAACTAGTTCAATCCAATGAGCAAAGATATGATTGGATTTTTGTGTGTGATACGGATATACCCTATGAAGATACTTGGGAACGTTCGGG
>CAJXMP010000309.1 GCA_913056515.1 uncultured Lewinella sp. | reverse complement strand
TCCGCACCATGGGAGGAACGATTCCAATTATTCCTGCAGTGAATACACTGGATATCCCAGCTGTAATCGTACCTATGGTTAATATGGATAACAACCAGCATGCTCCTAACGAAAATATTCGTGTAGGAAACATCATTGATGGGATCCATATCTGCTTGGCTATTTTAGGTATGGACTTGGATTAATAAAGTGTCTATGAAAAAGAAACTCGTCAATGCCCAAACCGATAAAGATGTCAACGCATTTATCGATAGCATAGAAAATCAGGTCCGACAAGCTGATGCTCGAGTGTTATTGGATTTATTGCAAGACATAACAGGAGACGAACCTAAAATCTGGGGTAAAAGTATTATCGGTTACGGGAAGTATAGTTATCAGCGAAAAAATGGCGATGAGTTTGAGTGGTTCAATGTGGGTTTTTCTCCCGGAAAAGCACATATGACCATGTATGTGATGTACAATATCAATGAACAAGTAGAACTGCTCCAAAAATTGGGTCCACATAAGACAGGAAAGGGTTGTTTATATGTGAAAAGACTTGAACAAGTGGATATGTCTGTACTCCGGACCATCCTCGAAAAAAGTAATCGTTGGCGAAGTGAAAACAGCTAAATCATGAAACCTATTATTCCAATACTTACCATCTTAAGTTGTTTGTTTTTTGCCTGTGCGAAACAAACTGAACAGCAAGTAGAACAAGCTGATATGGGCTATTATACTGCTGCAGATGTCCAAGCGGAAATGGAACGCTGTTGGCAGGCCTACAGAACCTATGCCTGGGGAGCTGATGTGCTACTACCCTTATCTAAAGGAAGCTTTAATTGGTATGAAGAATCTTTGGGTATTTCGCCCTTTGATGCCTACAGTACTTTAGCGGTTATGGGTATGGATGAAGAGGCTCAAGAAGTATTGGAATACGCTTTAGAAAAAGATTGGGATCAAGATATCTATGTTCAAGTTTTTGAAGTCAATATTCGAATTTTAGGTGGCTTGTTAGCGATGTATGACCACAGTCGAGACGAGCGGGTCCTAGCCAAAGCCATAGACTTTGGCGACCGAATTTTACCAGCATTTAATTCACCCAGTGGTTTACCTTATCATTCCGTTAATTTAAAAACAGGAGCTACAGCTGGCAATCGAGGCGAAGGCAAGGGAAATAATATAAATGTAGCACAAGCGGCAACCTATTTAGTTGAATTTGGCATCTTGAGCTACTATGCACAAGATCCTAAATATTATCAAGCAGCTAAACGGGCAAGTAAATATATCTATGATCATCGATCGGAATTGGGACTTCCAGGCGATCAGGTAGATGTAGAGACTGGCGACTGGACCAATAACTGGACCCATCTTCAAGCAGGGGTCGATTCCTATTACGAATACTTATACAAGGCGAGCGTTTTATTTGGCGATGAGGAGCTCAAGCACATGTGGGATACCAGTCTGATAGCTATCAATACCCATTTGACAGATGAATTAGAAGGTAGATTGTATTACACCATTGTCGATATGCACACTGGGGAAGTCAAAAAGCGATCCGTATCACTGTATGATGCTTTTTTTCCTGCTATGCAGGCTCTAAGCGGAAACTTGGAAGCAGCTGAAGCAAATCAAGCCTCTTGGGATTGGTTATGGAATCAATATGGTTTGTTGCCTACTCGATACAATTATGGCGCTGATACCGTAGAGTATGGCAATTCTGAATTGAATCCAGAGATTATTGAATCCGCATATTACCTGCATCAATTAACAGGGGAGGAGAAGTATCAGATGATGTTGAATAACTACTGGATAGATTTAAATACCTGTTGCCGCGACTCCATTGCCTTTCATGCTATTCAGGATGTAAGGAGCATGCAGCCCCGCGATTATCTAGCGACTTATTTCTTCGCAGAGACCTTAAAGTATTTCTATTTGGCAGCAGCAGGTGATGAACCTTTCGGTCTGGAAGAGGTTGTGTTTAATACAGAGGCACATCCCTTTATGCGGGAACATTTTGACCCTGTATTATGCAGAGAATATCTAGGATTTGAATAAAATATTACAACAGGCTAATCATCGCCCCTGGCCATTACCGTCCAAGCCTTGGGCGTATTACCAAGAATGGAATCAAGTGCTTTTCCTACACTATCCCGTTGATAAAAAAAAGCTATCTGATATGCTTCCAAAAGGATTGGTATTAGATCTTTTTGAGGGCCAAGCGTGGATTTCTCTAGTTGCTTTTACTATGGAAAAAATTCGCCCGAGAATACTTCCTCCTTTTCCACCTATTTCCAACTTTCATGAATTCAATGTTCGCACCTATGTTAGGCATCAAGAAAAGGCCGGAGTATATTTCTTGAGTGTGGAGGGAGCTAAAAAAATATCTTGTTGGATGGCAAGGACCTTGTCTGATTTGCCTTATCGCTTTGCCTCCATGCAGCGGAAGAAGGGCTATTTTGCGGCAAAAAATCCGAAAAGAGCTCGACATGTGGAGGTTCAATTTGAGGTAGGTGAACTGATTGAAGAAAAAACAGCCTTAGAACTTTGGTTGACAGAGCGATATGGATTGTTTCAGGATGCTGGGGATAGTATCAATACCTTCGATTTACATCATGTGCCTTGGACTTTGCAAGAAGCTTCCTTAAAGGAAATTCACTTCGATTATCCAGCGTATAATGCCTTATTAAATCAAAACCCTGCGCTCATACATTTCTCTCCGGGTGTTCAGGTCTGTAGTTGGAATGCCCTCGGCTTTCAATTTTAGAATTTTTTCACGCTTATTTTACACTGATTTTTAGCTTTTTGGAATATATCCTAAGGATTTTTTTGAGATATGCAACGAACAAAACTTTGATTCATATAGTATTGATATAATCAACTAGTTTCTAGTACATTAATCATTTGTGATGAATCGAATCCTAAAAAGTGTTTTATTTCTTGCCGCTATAATCAGCTT
>CAJXMP010000308.1 GCA_913056515.1 uncultured Lewinella sp. | reverse complement strand
GAGCGCGATGATATCGAAATCATCTATCACAATGATGATATCTATGCAGCCCCTTTGTTTATGGAGGAACTAAGCTTCAAGACCTATTATGAACAGATGCACTTGAAGCAGGAGAAGACCATCAAGTTTGTGCGCTTTAGATTTAAGTCCTAAAATTTAGTTGGCAGAAAAGTGTATTTTTAAGACATGCAAGGAGATGTATTAACGGTCAGTTCATGGAATGAGCTTCAGGAAATTCTTTATCAAGATTCATACAACGCAAACCTAAAACGGTTTCGATCTTCTTATATGTATAGAGGAATGGACGACTCGAGTTATGACCTGTCCACCTCCCTCAATCGTTTAGGGGAATCACACCTGGAGCGACACCTCCTGCGTAACTTCCGTAAATATTCCAATATCAATGACCCGAATCGGAGTATCTGGTCTTGGTTAGCCTTGGCTCAGCATCATGGACTGCCTACTCGATTATTGGATTGGACCTATTCGCCTTTGGTTGCTCTGCATTTTGCGACAGCGAAATTCAATAAGTTTGATCGAGATGGGGTGATCTGGGCAGTGAATTATGTAGATACCATTGAGTATTTACCAGACCAATTAAAGAGCATCATCCGTAAAGAAGGGTCACATATTTTTACAGAAGAAATGTTAGATCGCGGGGTGCAGTCCCTTGACGAACTCTCTGCACTCAAAGACGATGAATTCGCCGTATTCTTGGAGCCCTCAGCAGTAGACCAGCGCATCGTGAACCAGTATGCCGTCGTATCTATGTTGTCTAATCCAAACACCTCCATAGAGCACTGGCTACCTGGAAAGGAAGTGCGCTACTATAAAATTATCATTCCGGCTGCCTTAAAATGGGAAATTCGGGATAAACTGGATCAAGCGAACATCAACGAACGCATCCTTTTCCCTGGACTAGATGGCCTAGCTAACTGGCTAAAAAGACACTACATGGATATCCGCTAGCGATTCCGTTTGTCTAATCCCCAAGTCAACTTATCACGCATCGTATTCAAGAAATTGCCTTCTTCTAACTGCACCATAGCAATATGGAAGTCTGCCTTTTTCACCGCCAATTTAACGGAAGAAGAAATGGTCTCAAAGCGAGAATCTAAAGTACATAAGAAGTTCTCTGCACGACCTTCAATTTCAAAAGACACGACAGCATCATCTGGAATGACGATCGGACGTACATTCAAGTTGTGCGGCGCAACGGGCGTTACCACAAAATTATTGGAACTTGGGAATATAATAGGTCCACCACAACTCAAAGAATAACCCGTCGAACCAGTAGGTGTAGCCACAATAATTCCATCCGACCAGTAGGTATTCAGATAATCGCCGTTTACATAGGCATGTATGGTAACCATGGAAGAAGTATCCCTTTTCAATAAGGTAAAATCATTGATGGCGTATGGCAACTTGCCGAATAACTCAATATTCGATTCAAGCTTGATCACACTGCGCTTATCCAAGGTATATTGACCGTCTCGAAAAGCTTCCACCGCTTGACGAACACGCGATTTTTCAATATCGGCCAAAAAGCCCATGCGCCCCAGATTGACACCCAGTATTGGAATGCCAGAATCTACAACCCATTTCAGACAACCCAAGATGGTACCATCGCCCCCCAAAGTGATCACTAAATCCACTTGTTGAGAAACCAAATCCTCCCAATCATCCAGCACATCCAACTCGCCCTTCAAGACTTCCATAGACTCGATCTGCTGCCAATATTGACGAGGGAAAATGTATTGCATCTCCAAGTCATCCAATGTTCGAATCAGCTCCTGCAAAATGGGAGCATCTTTCTCTTTTAAAACCCTACTATATATAAAAATGCGCATATCTAAACTCTTAAGTCCCAATGTAAATAAAATCCTGCCTCCCCCAACACATTCCTACTCCATTCCAATCGGAACACTTTATCATAATAAAATCGGAAGTTCAAACCTATCCCATAACCCGGCAACCAGCTGCGATTAAAGGTATTCGTACCTGATTCCCATGGATCGTTCACATACCCTAGATCCAAAAATGGCACCACATACACCTCTGTGGGCATCTTTTTGTAAGACTCAAACCAGACTAATCGACCCCAGTTGATCGTTTGATCAATTACCTTCAAACGAAGATCGTGCTTGAGCAACAAAGCATCCAATCCATCCATCACGTAATATTCATAACCTCGGATGTATTGGTCTTGGTATCCCAAGATACGCTTTTGGAAAAAATTCAGCTGATTCCGTTGAATACCCAGCTTTGCATAAGTACGACTGCTCATAGAAAAACGCTCCGAAAAACGCTTGTAATATCGCCAATCTCCACTTACAAAAAGGTTATTCGCCTCCCCAAACACACCAAGTCCTTCCTTTCGAGCTATTCCCTTAAATAAATAACCCTCCATAGGGTAAGGTCGTTCATCTCGAGTGTCCAAAAGTAGGGTATATTCTAAAGTCATAAATTGCTGTGCCACTGAACCCAACAAGAAATCGGGGTTCAAATCCGTCTGTACCTGCTCATCTATCAAATAGCGATAAGCACCCAAACTGATCCCTTGGGTCTTGTAAATCGAGTTTCGATGCTCTAAGCCCACAATCAATCTTCGACGAGAAAACAGAAAGGCATCCAAGTCCCGATGAAATACTTGTCTATTATCGAGTGTGATATAATTCAAGTCTCGGCTATTGGTGTACATGGCATTGACAAACAAGCCCGTGTTCTTTCTTTTTTTCGATAAAAAAGGTGCATAATATTCGGTCTCGTACTTATGTGTAAATCCTCGCTGAACCAACAGCTCATATCGATCGCCTCGCCCACTAACATTGAAGTGATAGAAATGCAGCCCGTAGTTAGTTCGCCTGAAATCTCGATTGTATTCTACAAACCACACATTGAAGTTTCGATCAGCCAATTCAAACACCGGTAATAAATAGGGATACCAAG
>CAJXMP010000307.1 GCA_913056515.1 uncultured Lewinella sp. | reverse complement strand
TAACCCATGGAGCACCTTTTAAGCCAGCATAAGCTGCAGAGAAGAAAAGAAGAAAAGTAGTAATTAATAATAATGTTTTAAACAAGATAGATTAGGTTATATAAATATTTAATTAACTTTTATTGCATAGAACTACAAAAAAAAGCTGGCGCAATTTGCACCAGCTTTTTTTATTGTTTTAACACCTTTAAGACTTGATTATCTATATGCAGTAGATATAAGTTTGGTGGTAAAGTGGAGACATCTATTCGATTAGTGGTATATCCTTCTTGGAGGCAATTTCCTATCAGGTCATACACCTTGTAGTAATGGGAAGTATGCTGATTCGTTTCTACAAAAAGTTCGTCAGTGACTGGGTTTGGATAAATCTTAAGCGCAGTAGTGTATGTTGTTTCCGTACTAATGATTGGATTTACGCCATTGATATCGTAGTTGCGGAAGAATTTCCAAATAATGTCTGAAGCATTGAAATCTTGATTGGTTCCAGCAAAATTAAAAATCGAACCAGGCCAAGTATGTCCTCCTCCTAATACTTTGATGTGTGAAACGGCACTTCCATCATCTCCTCCAGGGTAGTAATATTCCTCTGCAGTAGACCCATCGTTTGGAGCTGTATCTTCAAATTCAGTGAATGTTGGATCTATTTCACAGTTGTTGAAATCTCGCCAGTATAATATCACATCTGCAATAGACTTGGACCACAAAGCACCTTCGTAAGGTACAGTCATGTCCATATCGCCATGAATCTGCATGACAGGCGTGGGATGTTGAGGATTACAATCGTTATAAGTTTCTGGAGTCATAGAGCCGGTTACTGAGGCAATAGCGGCTATACGCTCACTCAACTGGCAAGCTAATAAGAAGCTAAAATAACCACCGTTAGACATTCCAGTGGAGTATATTCTTGTCGTATCTATGGTGTAATTTGAAATGATTTCATCTAACATAACATCTACGAAACCAACATCATCTATGGTACTTCCAAGGGTAAATCCGCCTACATTCCAGTGTCCTGAGTTATTGAATTCAGTTCCATCGGGTAAGACTAATATGAAATTGGCTGTATCTGCGATGGCTCTAAAATCTCCATAGAACATCTGCTCAAAGTAATTACTGCCAAATCCATGGAAGTTCATGACTATAGGAACATTGGTACTACCATCATAGGCAGCAGGAACATAAACATAATAATCTCTAGTTAGACCGTCATGCTCTATGGAATAGGCTATGGGATCTTGCGCATGTATCATGCCCGAAATTAAAATGGTAGCTAATAGGGTAATTAATGGCTTCATATCTATTGTTTTATATGAGACAAATTTTTGGCTTATAGGTTTAAGCTAATCAGCTTAATTATATTTTAATCACCTTATTTTTTCTGAATAGTAGCCAAGCGAAAATCCACACAAAACCAGTAAAACAAAGGGCTTGAATCAATGAACCTAGTTCTGCCTGGCCGATATGGCTAAAGACATTTTGATACAACCAGCTGTATACATTACCATTAGCTGTCTTTAGGAAGTAGATATATATTTTGACAAATAGAATGGAGAGCACAAAGCTGAATAAGGGATTGAGTCCAAAGACCTTAAAAGGATAAGACCATTTGGTCCACTTTTTAATATCTAATATCCAGGATAATGCCGCAAGTACTGCAGCAGCTATGCCACAAGTATATAAAACATAGGAACTCGTCCATAGCGGTTTATTGATGGGGATAAAACGATTCAATAAAAGCCCTAACAATATTCCAACACTTCCCCAAAGAACTAGTACTTGGATACGTTTTTGGAGCAGTTGTTTTTTATCTGTTAGAATCAAGCCTGCCAAATAGCCCAATAATACATGGGCAACTCCAGGGAGGGTACTAAAAAGTCCTTCTGGATCAAATGGGATGCCAAATCCTTTATATAGGTGATGTTCACCAAAAAGTAGTAGATCAATTTGCCTAGGCAAATTTCCTTCTAAACTGAAGGGGTCGTTGACGGCAAATTGAGTCAAACAGACTGTATAGGCAAGTAATATTATTCCGCTACTTACTAGGATTTGTATTTTTTTTCTGATAAAAATAAGGCAGAGTCCAGCCATGCCAAAGGCTAAAGCTATACGTTGCAGTACACCAAATAAGCGAAGATTTTCAAAAGCTTTATGATAGAAGGGAAACCAATTGAGCAGCAGACCAATAAAGAAAATAATACTTGTCCTTTTGAGGATTTTAAGCATCCATTCTTTTCGCTCCGTATGCTGATATTTTTTGAAGGAAATAGACATGGAAACACCAACAATGAATAGAAAAAATGGAAACACTAAATCAGTAGGGGTACATCCATGCCATGCAGCATGTTTTAATGGAGGATAAACATAGGACCAAGATCCAGGATTATTGACTATCAGCATAAGGGCTATAGTAAGGCCCCTGAATACGTCAATAGCTAAGATCCTATGTTGCATTTATTCTTTTTCTACAATATAGTTATTCTAACTCATTTGATTTTTCTTAATTGGCACACTGCATTAGTGACTTGGTTATCAAGTGTTTGTTTAGTTTAGATAGATTTTTACATATCTGACATTTGGTTGAATAAGTTTGTAAGGTTTAGTTATCTTAACATTAAATTTACATTACGTATAACTCAATTTAATTTAGTAATCTGATTATGGTTGCTGAAATAGCTAGGACGAGCATTGATTTAGGTCAACAAATCGTTCAAAAAGCGAAGTATTCATGTTTGATATAGAAAGCTTACAAAGTAATTCAGAAACACCCACTTTAATAGCCATTTTGCTGGCCGTAAGTTTATGTGTAGTCTTATCTGCATTAATCGTTTTGACATACGATATCACGACGAAAGTTTCGAAAAAGGATCACAATTACATGCAATCATTAGCTTTGATTTCCATCTTAGCAACAATGGTTATGCAGGCTGTTGGGGATAGTTTGGCTCGTGGATTAGGTATGTTAGGTGCTCTTGCGATTATCCGA
>CAJXMP010000306.1 GCA_913056515.1 uncultured Lewinella sp. | reverse complement strand
GATGTAGTTATCAGTTCTCTCAAGCTGATCTTGGAAAGCCGTGCGGCTAGTTGAGGTTAATTTAAGGTTGCTCAGTTCAACAGTAGCTAAACAAGTGCTACTGTCAATTTTTTGACTTGCATACTGATTTTTATGCTGGTAGGATGGTAGTATGTTAGTGTTGTTATTGGGTAGGGGGTGCTCTTGCAAATTTAATATTAGAACGGCAAAAAAGGGGTCAATATTTCCCAATCAGTGAGACCAATGATGTATACATTAAAGACTGTTTATATTTCATCATTTTATTTAACCTGATTAATTTATTTAAGAAAGATTATTTTTTAAAAATCAAAATACTTTTTGAATACCTCGGCATCTTTAATTCATCGCTCGATTTCTGAGATGGTAAAATTTGTTAAACATTTTGGTGGCAATGAAATTGGGTTATCCTCAAAATACTCACCACCAGCAACGATTAGGGTTTCTTTATCTGGTGTTAGTGAAGCAAGTTGAGCACCACGCTTAATAGTCTTTACGGGTTTCGTTGCAGATCTACCATCAAAGGTATCGTCTCCAATCTGCTCGGAAACGTAAATACGACCACCAACGTCGTTTGTTGCAATATTATAAACAAAGTTTGTTGTAGCAATTTTGCTGCTATCATCTCTGAAAGCAGGAGTTGCTGATGTTGGGAAAAGAATGTTACCAGTTTCTGGATTAGTGAATGTAGTAAGGATTGGGGCTTTTATTAATAGCTCTGAATTAACAATTGTATCGATATCCAGGTTATTGATACGAGCAGTGTCGGAAATGATAGATGTAGTAGTTCTAATCTGACCATTAACATCGAGTTCATATTCTGGAAATGTTGTATTAACCCCTACTCTAACAAGAGCATCTTCTGTATCTGTATTGAGATTACTAAATAATGCTGTTTTTTGATTGGCACCACCGCCAACAATCATTTCAACAGAGTTCAAATTTCTAATTTGAAGATCGTTAGAAACAATTCTCTCCTTGTCAGCGTTAAATTCTAAAGCCATTTTTTCCCTGCTTTTATAGTACTATTTATTTTACAAAAGAGTAAATCTAATGTATTTATTCTCTTCCAGAAGAGACATTGCAAATATATCCAACACAATCAACACCAGTTGATTGAAACTCTAATGATGCATTTGTAGTTATTCCAACCTGATATCCGAAGGTCTTTGTAACATTATTGATAACTGGATTGATGTTCCAAACATGTCCTACGGGAACGTTATCTTTTAAGACCGTCTTAGATATACCAGCAATAGATAAATTATTTGAGGAGTCACTGAGACATGTTGTGATAATTTCTGCAGAATATTCCCAGTACAATCCAAAATTTTGTAATTCAACAATTCCACCAATAATAGCATTAAATGGATCAAAGACTGAACCAGTATCTACTTCAAATGTTGATATATCAATAACATTTGAAATAGTATAAGTCCCATCATTTGCTTGACCATCTGCATCAAATGCTAATGTAACAGAATCTCCTACTTCCAAACCATGATTATCTAAAAAGATACGAGCAACACTCTCATTTATATTTACATTATATTGTGCAGTAGGATATCCTTTCCAAGTAAGTAAGATACTTGCCTTACTGAAAACAATCTGATTTGCTCCAACTGTAATAAAATTATCTAAGTTTACTGTAGATCCAGCATCATTTGCTTTATTAAAAGTTATAAATTCTTTTTTTGTGGCATCAGAAAAAGAGTTATTGATGACTTCGATGCTATTGACCTTCAAAATATTTCTATCTGGGTCAATAATAGATTCTTCTGATACAGAAAATCCACCCTCTGATTGTAATGGTTTTAAAATTTTTGCCATTTTTTTTAACTCTTAATTGATTGGGAAACAACAGTCACAGTGTATATAGTTGTAGTCGATCCAGTCACATCTACTATATCTAAAGTAACATTATTGGAAGCATCTAAACCAAGAGATATATCACATAAAAGAATATTGGTGTAGATTTTATTATTTTCCACGTAGATAGTGTCACTTAAATCAGATTTTACCAAATATGATATTTCGCTATATTGTCTTCTTGGTGTAGTAGAATCGTCAACAATTTCAACCATAAATTTACCAGAATGCTCTGGTAAAACACCATTGTCGGAATCATATTCTGTAATTATTGTAGAAGCAGCATTTCCAACAGAAGTATCAAGAGTCAATTGATTGTTGAATATTCTCGTTCTCTTTAAAGAAAGATTTGATAATGTATAATCAATAAACTCAACAAAATCATCAGAAGTCCCATAATCATTATTTACTAAGATAGATCCAGAAGAAGTTACCCTAAGTAAATTCTTTTCATTTACTTCAGAGTCTCCAAATCTTAAATTAATATTCTCTCTATCAGAGGAAATATTTAAATCTTGTGATCCATCTGATTTTAATACAAAATCTCTACTATTAAAGTTTAATGAATTTAATTCAAGGGACAGATCATTTCCTTTGATGTTAAAAGATCCAAATGAAGATCTTACCCATGTTAAATCTACTGTGCCATTTGTTACAGTTCCAGTTGTATGGGTCGGGAAATTTAATGGATCGGTATCAAATGTGCCTGTGGTATCTACAGAATAAACATTTTCTCCATAATAAACAAGAACAGGTGGGTCATTTATTAGATCTGCTGGAGCTGTTGCTTCGTCTCCCTGATACCATTCAGTTGCATTTTCTACATTGTAAATATCTAAGTATGTTGGAGTTCTAACAATAATTCTATCAAGACCGACTGATAGAGATTGCTGTCCATCATTATAGAATCTTAAAATATTGTCGTCGTCCCCAGCACTTCTTTCTGCAGTAATATAAGTATTACCATCTACGTCAATAACGCCACCCAGAGAAACAAAATATTCTCCATCATAACCTTCAAAAACTCTATCATCTGTATTAAAACGGATAGATCCCGCTCTTGTTGATATGCCAGGTCCTTGTGCTGTTGTTCCTCTTGGTAAT
>CAJXMP010000305.1 GCA_913056515.1 uncultured Lewinella sp. | reverse complement strand
CTAGATTTAAAAAATAATACCTATTAGCTAGGACAATTATCCATAATTTTGTAAGCAAAGCATCACTAAAAGGAAAACAAGTACAGTCAAACTTGGCCTGACACACACATAGACAGCCTTGTTTGTTTATGTTATGTATTTGGTCGTCCGTCTGCTAATTCAAACTTAGCTTTCAAATGCGTACAAGGGTGGACAAATTTTCTCTGTAAATATTTTCCTAATATTTAATATTAATATTTTCCTAAATAATCAGATATGTTTGATTAGATTTTCAGTAATGTCTAGGAAGTTTTTTACCACAAACCTTTTTATAATTTATTAGTACTTCATTATAACAATAGTAATTCAGCAACATTTACACGCATCCTGGTGTAAGGCAGGGGTATTTGAATATTTTAGGGAACCACTCCTCTGATGTCACTAATTGGCCCACATTGCCAGGTTTTGGGCTACAAACAGCGTAATCCAGTGGAATATCTTTATTTGTTTGAGTTATTCATAATGTATATACTTGCACCTTTGAAATAAAATCATATTATATTGAATCTATATTCGCCCTTTAAACAAATTTAATTTTAAAGTTGCTTCGCTACTGTATAGTTGTTTTCATGCATAATGTATTTTTTTGTGTCCCATTTATGTAGGTTTAAGGTAAGATTTAGCCAACCTTCCTGGATATCCTTTTCTATTTATATTACCAAATATATTAAGACTATTTGTTAAAACATTTTATTATTTCGACAAAAAAACAAGTACAAAGAAGTGCAAAGAAAGAAAGCTAGATTTTTTGAAAAAGATTAATCAGTTTTAGAACTAGTTAGAATAGCGTCGCCTATCTAGAATTGATACCATACTTTACCCAGGTATAGACTATTCCATTTATGAAAAAAAATAATATTTTGGGACTGTGCTTTTTTCACAGTCAACCTCCAGGTAAAAATGACTTTTGACTAGCTGTACTTCTACACATTTAAAAATTTATTGATTTAAAGGTTTTCGATTGTCAAGCAAGTTTAAAGGAAGAGATTAAGGTATTAATCATGTTTTAACTCTGAAAATTGTGTGTTTTAGAACAAAATTAGTATCTCCTATACAATGTGTTAAAGTTGATGGCGTTGCTAAAGTCAAAACGAAAAAAATTAATTTTGTATTATTTAATGACTAAATGAATTTTTTTTTGACAGACTATCAATTGTTTATGTATGTTTAACAATTCAGGATGGTTTTTAGGCTTTAAAAAATATTTCGTGAGTCCAATAATATTTCAGTTAATTTTGTCTCTCCAATGTTGCACTTGCTGAATCAATACCCCATCAGGTCTCTTTTTTATTGTATTTAAAATATTATAGTACACCTGAAGATCCTTTCTTGCATTTGTTACCTCCTTCTTGTCTGGCTGGCTGTCTAGCCAGAGGCGAACGGTGATTAGGACAGGATCTCTTTCTTGCTGCTCTCTTATGTAGGTAGGACTTAATGGTGTGGTAATAGGCTCCTCTGTATTGGGTGCTTCTATGGCAAAGATAGCTCTGTTGAATTCATCTTGTTCTGTTTTTTCCACTGCATCAGGAGAAGCATGATTAGGAGTTCTGGATAAGGCATCAGCTGCCTGATTTGCCACACCTTTTATGTGTTGCACAGTAAAATTAAATCCTTGCAAGAATTCCAACCACCGAACCATGAGAGCGTTAGTTGGTTTGATGGTTGTTAAGTGACATAGATAAGAACTATCTGTTCTTACTAGGAACTCTGAATAGCCCAGAATTTGGCTAAATTTGCGCACAGCGAAGACTAATGCTGCTAGCTCACCTTTGATGGATGAGTAGTTCTTCTCTGCAATAGTGGTAGTTCTACTGCTGGCTGCAAGGAACACTTCTCTTCCATTTTGCTTCTGGCTTAGTGTGGCTCCAAAGCCAAGCTTGCTGTAATCAGTTGTGATTATAAATTTACTAGCTGTAGGCCCATAGTCTGGGGGGTGCCTAATTGGTTTTGCTGCAAACAAATTTTTTAACTTGGTGAATTCTGCTTCCAGATCATCATTCCATTCCAAATCCTCTGTATTCCTCTGTTGATTTAGTAGGTTGGTTCGTTGGGAGTAGTTGGGGATGAATCTGGAGTAGTAACATGTAAATCCTAAGAACTTTTGGACATCTTTACCCGTCATTGGTCTTGGCCACTGGAGGATGGAGGACACATACTGATCATCCATCATAATACCCTTCTTGGAGAGAACAAACCCTAGGTATTTACACTGTTCTTGAAAGAGATTTGTTTTCTCTGGATTGAGGCGTATACCCGCTTTGGTGTATGCAGAAAATGTCTTGTCCAGACATTGTAAGTGTTCTTGCAGTGTTGTGCTATGAATCAGGGTATCATCCAGGTAGCTGCTCACTTGGTCAGGGGGTAAGCCTTGTGCAACCAATGCAACTAAGCGACTATATATACCGGGGGCAGCCTGCAGACCAAAAGGCATGCGCTTGAAGTTAAACAAACCTCTGGGGCTGATGAAAGCTGTGAGAGGTTTGCTTTCCTCAGCCATCTTTACACTATAATAAGCACTAATGGCATCCAAGGAACTATATATCTTCTTTCCAGCTGCATTTTCTAACATCTGGGTTATGTTGGGCAGAGGATGGGCATTTTTCTCACACAGATTATTGAGCAATCGATAGTCCACACACCAGCGTAGTTGACCATTTTTCTTTCTGACACATACAAGGGGACTTGCCCAAGGGGATTCACTGGGTTCAATGATGTCATCCTTAATCATCTGATCAATCTGAGTATTTAGATCTTTAGCCAAAGCAGGGTGCAGAAATCTGGCTTTGCACCTGACAGGTTCTACAGATTTGTCCTTGAGTTTGAGCTTGCATTCAAGTAGATTCGTGCAGCCAGGTGTTCTGGAATTGTTGAAGACTTGGAGATGTTTTTTCAGTAACTGCAGTAACTTTTTCTTGATTTTAGGATTATCCCGTAGCACTAAATTGTCCTCAATCCTCAATAGCTTAGCTAGCTCT
>CAJXMP010000304.1 GCA_913056515.1 uncultured Lewinella sp. | reverse complement strand
TTTCTGTTGTTACCACTTCATAAGCAGGAACTGCGATAGCTTGACTCGGGTCACCTAATAGGGTAAATTTCCGATGGTTACTAGCATCTGTCTGTGGCGCATTTTTTGAAGCAATCAGTGCATCACCAAAACGAAGCGGTGCGCCGTCGGCAATACTAAATAGTGTATCTGTTATTACCCTTGATAAGTCATAATTATCATTGGCATATACAGCTCTTACTGTGGTAAACATGGCAATAGCACCACCATCCGGGTTTAGGATAGTTTGTTCACCACCTGAGGTGAAGTTGGGATCATCGTAGCCCGAAAATGAACAGGTTGCGGTAAGAAATACGGGTAATTTATTTTTATTATTCCAACTAAGGATATCCGATATTTGAAGAATCCGCTCCTGGGCCCAACCAATTGAACCTCCATGCCCTAAATAAGTTACGGCTAAGGCTCCTCTAAACAAGTTGTTATTGATAGAAGAGCGCGCTTCTGGTACTCTTGTTCCAAAGGATGTTGATTCTTGCTCAAAGGCATCGATATACACTTTATCTTGATTCATCCAAGGATATTTAGCTTGTCCTATCATGGCTAAGGAATCACAATCTCGGGTGTGTTTCATACCATCTTCATCATCTGCTACATACACCGTCCGGATTTTCCAATCCCCTTGACTAATAGATTTATTGTCATACCGAATAATCTTATCCACCAATTGATTCGCTTGTTCAATCGTTTTAACCGGAAGTCGGCCTATTCTGAGATTAAGTAGGTCATTCTGGTTAACTATGCCTTCGCCATCGTCTAATAATCCATAGAAGTCATCCGTTGGATAGGAGTGTATGGGTCGTAATGATTCCTCTGTTTCGTAAGTGGGGACATAATTATTACCCAAACCTAATATATTCCTATTGTCGAAGGTCCCATCTCCAAATAATAGAACATACTTTAGTTTCTCGGGATCTTTTTCATACAGGTGTTTTAAAAAGTTTCGAATTGCTGCGGCATCTTGTCTGCCTGAAGCGTATTCATTATAGATTTGATTGGGCTGAATAATACTAATACTTAATCCATCTCTAGAAGACCTATGGTCAGCTAGTTTATTAGCTTGAGCCAAAAACACCTCTGGGCAAATTATAACCATATCTACAGGAGCTAGCCCATGCAAGTTTTGATTCGGAACAGTCCCTTCATATGTGATATCCTCAAAAGCTTCTGCAGTATTAAATGAAATAAAGCGCTTGAAGGTATCAGAATTACTACCAAAGGAATGGGTATTACCTATTGTATTGATCGCTTGGCTTATGGGAAAAATATTATCGGTAATATCCCATACGATTATGGATCCTGAACTTTGGATTTTATAATTCACACTATTATAATTCTGTGCATCATAAGATTGGAAAGTAAGTTGTCCATCTCCTTTAATCAGATTGGACAATGCAGTGAATTCCAAATAATCTAACCAACCTTCCGAATTTGGGAAATTTGGATAGTCAACCAATACATCAAATACAGGCTGATTAACGGAGAATGTTGAATTAATGTATTTGTAATGTGCCCCAACAGCATTAGAGTTAGAAAAAGACGTTCCTGCAAATGGTGTTGTACTTTCAGTTTGTCCATTTATGGTGACTTCAAAGGTTGAGCCAGAAGCAGATGCTCTAGACGCAAATCCACCAGAGAATTGTATGGGTTCTGTTGTAATCAAGTTAGGCATGTTGATCGAGTAGGTTTTTGATCTAAGATTTTTAAACAGATCGCCAAACCACTGTTGCCCCGATCCTTGATTCAGACTGACATACTCTAAAATGTTATAAGTTTCTGGTTCAATCCGTTTGACTTGGTCGTAGGTATTTATATCAGCTTCACCAGTAATTACGGGGGATTGTGCTATTCTCAATCCATCTGACCCATCATCAAACGAAAGGAAGTAGTAATTCTCCGTTGCGTATGTATTTTGATTAAATTCAAGCTCTTGGAATATCTCATTATAGGTCCAGTTATTAGCTCCTTCACCATAAAAAAGTATATAATCATTGCTGTCAAAACTATTATCTCCATCACCTATTATAGTAATGGGAATTTCAGGCAAATCGTCCTTATCATAGCTGCCAGCTAATAGGGGTAATCGTCCACCACCATGACCATAAAGCTTAATTTTAGAGGGGTTAATTGAGCTCAATGAAATACCTAATTCTGAACTAATGAATGCAGCAGATATTTTGAATACACCTGATTTTTGAACGGCAATTTTATGAAATGTTCCCGAAGCTAACTTGGAAACTTCTGTCGGGGGATTTCTTTGAACGAATTGATTTTGAGCTTGAAAATTAATAGTTAATTGTCCTGTCTTTATACCCTGTATACCACTAGGGGATAATTTGGCAGGTAATACTTCAATTAATGCAAAATATTGATTGCCATTTTTCTGGACTATTGCCTGTACATAATAATCCTCCTGAAGGAGGGAAGAACTAGGTAGTTCTATTTCATCTAAGCGCTTGGTTTCGTTAACCACTAGTTCATAGCTAAGTTTTCCTGGACCATCAACTGGGATTAGGTAATGGAGGAAAGGTATTTCTGGTAAGTCTTCATGAAGGGTGCCATTATTAATCTGATAAACCGCCTCACTCGATTCAAGGAGATTTATGTTTTCAATAGTCCAATCTAATTGGATGTTTTGATTCAAAATCACTTGGCCTATAAGTGCGTTGGATTCCAGGCCTAAAAAGGAAATGGTGCTGAATAAAAATAGTGAGGTTAATAACTTTTTCATCCTTAAGATTGTAGTATTATTTGACGCGAGTAAAATTGAAAACAAAACGAGTATGAGTACCGTATAGTTTGAAAGTATGGTATTTAACAATGCGCTTGCCTAAATTTTACAATTTTTAAAATTAAAGCTTCAAGGAATATTTTTATTTGTACATCATTTATATATTGATAAAGGTATGGGATATCCCTGTTAAAAGATAATACAATGCATAGAATACTGCGCTACGTAAGTATGACATTAATTTTTTCTATCCAATCTTATGGACA
>CAJXMP010000303.1 GCA_913056515.1 uncultured Lewinella sp. | reverse complement strand
GAACCTTGGCCAGCTCCTATGGATAAATCTACACCTTGTTCAAAGGTGTGAAAATAATCTGCCCAAACATCGAAGTATATCCTTGCCCCTGCATATCCAAGCCGACCAATAGCTGCTGCACCTACTTGAAAATCTGGAAACATTCTAAAATCAAGTCCAGGTTGTACCATCACAAAGGCACCAGACCTATGATCCGCTTGTAGAATACCTCTTGGTTGAAGGGTAACCGCTTTTTGCCCAATTGGTGTGGCTACATCAGTAGCATAATTAGAAAGTGGGAACGATACCCCTAAGGCTGCTAATTTTCGCACGGTCCAATCCCCAGTACTATTTGAACTAATTTGTTTTTTAATACCTAAGATGGCGTCTTGAATACCATCCACTTCACCATTCAAAGAAATATAGGGTATGGATAAGACAAGCGTGCGATCAGAGGACAGTCCACTTGCTAAGAAAAACGACCCTGTATAGGTTGTATTTGACTCTAATCTCGCCTCATTACCGAACTTATAGGTATCGTAATGTTCATGTGTATAGGAAAGCACTAAATCCGTCTGGCCTTGTCCTTTCAAATATCCGTCAAAAGCGCCTTGTGCGGTTATGCTAGCATTGAATGTTATTAGAATCAAAAAGGTAATAGGTAGAATATAGCTCTTCATAAAATTGGTGTTTAATGATGGAACTAAAAAAGGGAGCTTAAAAGCTCCCTTTTTTATATTTTAACAGTAATAATTACATTCTGTTGATTTCCTCTGTACCAAATTCTGAACATTTCAATAGCGTAGCGCCATCCATCAAACGCTCAAAATCATAGGTAACTTGCTTCGCAGAAATAGCCCCTTCAACACCTTTTACTACAAGATCAGCTGCTTCTTTCCAACCCATATACCTCAACATCATTTCTCCTGAAAGGATAACGGAAGAAGGATTCACTTTATCCTGACCTGCATACTTTGGAGCTGTACCGTGCGTAGCTTCAAAGATGGCCTTACCAGTTGTATAATTGATATTTGCTCCTGGAGCGATACCAATACCACCTACATTTGCTGCTAAAGCATCTGAAACGTAATCACCATTTAAGTTCAAGGTTGCAATAACTGAATAATCCGCTGGACGAGTCAAAATCTGTTGAAGGAATGCATCAGCAATAGCATCTTTGATTAAAATCTTACCTGCTGCCATGGCTTCATCCTGCGCTTTGTTAGCTGCATCTTTACCAGATTCTGCTTCGATACGATCATATTGTGCCCATGTAAATACATGATCACCAAATTCACGCTCAGCTAACTCATAACCCCACTCTTTGAATTTACCTTCGGTAAACTTCATGATATTTCCTTTGTGTACTAAAGTCACAGAAGGAAGATTATTATCTATAGCATATTGAATAGAGGCTCTTACCAAACGTTCTGTACCTTCTACTGATACTGGCTTAACACCAAGTGATACAGTTTCTGGAAAACGAATTTGAGTTACTCCAAGCTCTTCTATCAAAAACTTTTTCAATTTTTCTACTTCTGCTGTACCGTTCAAGTATTCGATACCTGCATAAATATCCTCCGTATTTTCACGGAAAATAACCATATCGACTAATTCCGGTTTTTTCACTGGAGAAGGTACTCCTTGGAAGTATGTAACTGGACGAACACAAGCGTACAAGTCAAGCTTTTGTCTAAGTGCAACATTCAAAGAACGAATACCTCCTCCTACTGGAGTAGTTAAAGGTCCTTTAATAGCAACTAAATATTCATCGATTGCATCTAAAGTTGCTTGTGGCAACCACTCTCCTGTTTGATCAAATGCCTTTTGACCCGCAAGTACTTCTTTCCATTCAATCTTGCGATCTCCTTGGTAAGCCTTTTCTACGGCAGCATCCAATACACGAACAGCTGATGCCCAAATATCTGGTCCAATTCCGTCTCCTTCTATAAAAGGAATAACAGGGTTGTTAGGTACATTCAATTTTCCACCTTCGATGGTTATTTTAGTTCCACTCATTTTAATGACTGATTTTTACACTTAATAAGACGATAAAATTTTGTTTTAGAAGCCACAAATGTAGGCATTTAAGTGATAAATTTTAAAAGAGAAGCTTTAAAGTTTAATTATCATTTGGCTAGTTCATACCAAAAAGTCATTTTTTGACTGCTTAAAAACTTTGCTTGGGTGGAACAACATTTTTTCAGAAATAGTTATCCCATTAATACATTTAAGCTAAAAAGTGTTTCCTTTATAAAAAACTACTAGTTGACCTATGCGCAATCCACACCTAGATCCTGAAGGTGATTCTATGAATACAGAGGAAAAAAGAGAAGATAAAGCCTTAAGGCCCTTAAGCCTTAATGACTTCTCTGGACAGCCTAAAATTGTAAGCAATTTGGAGATTTTCATCCAAGCGGCTGTTCAGCGGGATGAGGCATTGGATCATGTCCTTTTGCATGGCCCTCCGGGACTTGGCAAAACTACACTATCACACATTATTGCCAATGAATTAGGTTCAGATATGAAAACAACTTCTGGGCCTGTATTGGAAAAACCAGGAGATCTAGCTGGATTATTAACCAATCTAGAACCAGGGGATGTGCTTTTCATAGATGAAATTCACCGATTGAATACTGTAGTAGAGGAATACTTATATTCTGCAATGGAGGATTTCAAGATTGACATTATGATCGATAATGGGCCTTCTGCAAGGAGTATACAAATTGCCCTCAATCCTTTCACCTTAATTGGTGCCACAACCCGTATGGGCTTACTAACCGCTCCAATGCGAGCTCGATTTGGCATCAACTGCCATATGGACTATTACGATAGATCCACTTTGAAAAAAATCATTTTCCGTTCTGCCGGAATATTAGGTGTGCCGATAAAAGATGAGGGTGCAGAAGAAATAGCAGGGCGTAGTCGAGGAACGCCTCGTATTGCGAATGCACTACTAAGACGGGTAAGAGACTTTGCTCAAATAAAAGGTGATGGGACTATTGACAAATCCATCGCTCAGATTGGTTTAACTGCATTGAATGTGGATAGCTACG
>CAJXMP010000302.1 GCA_913056515.1 uncultured Lewinella sp. | reverse complement strand
CTCACAAAATGTCAAAACGGTAAAGGAATATCAAGAACTCGTTGAACAAGGCATAATCCCAATATTTAGAGGCCACAAACTCAACGAAGAAGATCTATATATTAGAAAGCATATTCTTGAAATCATGTGCCACTTCAAAACCAAATGGCATAAAGACGAAGAAAATGCAAGCTATTTTGAAGCAATCAATAAGAGACTGGAGCCTTTTTTTCAAGATGATTTAATCCAACAAAAAGAAGGTTGGCTGATAGTCAACGAAGCAGGCAAATTATTTGTTAGGAACATTTGTATGGCTTTTGACCTTAAATTAAATAGAGCAAAACCTACGACTAGATTGTTCTCACAAACAATATAATATTCAACCATGAATACCATTACAGAGGCAGGAAAATCTATACTAAACTTTTGGTCTTGGTTCATAGATCAAATTATGCAACCAGCATGGGACAACTACTTTTATTGGTTGATTGGAATTTCTTTGTTCGTATATGCCTTAGAAATCATTATTCCTTGGAGAAAAGGACAGGCTTTAATTCGTAAGGATTTTTTCCTTGATGCTTTTTACATGTTCTTTAACTACTTTTTCTTCTATATGGTAGGCTTCGCAGCAATTGCTTATTTGGGCGAACACTTCACCCTTGAATTAAGTCGTTCACTTGGTTTAGGTGATTTGTGGTTTATTCACTTAAATGAACTTCCAATAGCTGTCCAGCTTTTGATCTATTTTATTATTGTGGATTTCACGCATTTTTGTGTGCACAATCTATTACATAAAGTACCTTGGCTTTGGGCGTTTCACAAAGTACACCATAGCGTGGAAGAAATGGGATTTGCAGCACACCTAAGATATCATTGGATGGAAAATGTGGTATATAAGTCCATTAGTTTTTTGCCAATTGCCATTATAGGTGGATTTAATTTAGAATTTGTTTTCATAGTGCACATCATCCAGACGACTATTGGACATCTAAATCATGCCAATATTAAATTAAACTATGGCCCTTTGAAGTATATCCTTAACAACCCAGAAATGCATATTTGGCATCATTCTAAAGAGCTTCCAGCTGGTGTTCATGGCGTTAATTTTGGGATAAGTTTGTCTATTTGGGACTATATTTTTAAAACAAATCACATTCCACATTCTGGAAGGGATATCAAATTGGGCTTTGATCAAGTTGAAACATACCCGGACACCTTCATCCAACAGTCTATCGAACCTTTTAAAAGAAAAAAATAAGGTAAAAGCACCCTTACTTGATCTTATTGAAATACCTAAACTATCCCATTTGTAAAAATAAAACAAAGCAAAGGTAGACTAAGCTTTTTTTACTACCTTTGAAGTGTATTCAGGTACTACCTTTTGTAGATTAAAAGGGAATCTGGTGTAAATCCAGAACTGTACCCGCAGCTGTAAGTTTCTTTAATGCTGTAGCAAAAAATCCACTGGCCATTACTGCTGGGAAGGCGCTATTAGTGAAACAAGTCAGAATACCTGCCTGAACACATACAACATTCGATCTTCGGGAATAAAGATCAAGTGAAGATTTGCCTGTAGTACTGGTACCTTGATGTATCAGTATAGCAAGTAGCATATGCTTCTCTTGATGTAACTATTAATATGGCAAGAGTTAAAGCATACATATCTTTTCTTCTACTATCAACTGGGTTGCTAAGCAACGGCCATGGGCAAAGTTTACAGGACAGTATTCATCAACTTCCTCTTTTTAATGTAATTGCATATAATTGGAACGTAGACTTATTCCCAAATTCAAGCGCGGATAGCAGTTATATCCCCGTCAAGCTTCATCATTCAACTATTCAAGCTATAAAACAGGCTGGGAATAACACCATACGTTCTTATGGCCCAGGGAGGCTAAGTAGTTATTCAACAGAAGGATCAACAGCTGGACAATCCATCTTAATTTGGGAAGGGATGCCCATTCAAAACCCGCTCAATGCTTTTTTAGATCTTTCTTTATATGAACACGCATACTTTCCTGTAATTAGACAAGCTACACATGCGGATTTCACCCAAAATGGGAGTGGTTCAATGGTTCCAGCACTTCAAATGTCTACTGGAAATTCACCATTAAGGAATACATTTACACTTTCAACTGGATTAGGAAGCTACAAAAGCTTTAGTAATAAGTTTTCGATAGATCTCCACAACAGAAAATGGAGATCGAGAACTTCTATAAGCCAATATAGCTCAGAATCCAACTATCCATTTGAAAACACGAATGGTCAGCTTCAAACACTAGAACATGCACAACATCAATTTCTCAATGTGCAACACACGCAATGGATTCAACATGGAAAACAAAATAATAGTAGTCTACATTTTTGGTACCATAATTCGTTCAAAAACCTTCCTACGCCAAACAGTGGATGGCCTTCACGTCAGACTCAGGCAGATGAATTTTTAAATGTAGCTTTCAAAAACACGTTTGCATTTAAGAAAGTTAAGATAAATTCATACGTTTTAGCTCAGTTCAATAGTAATCACTTCGAAGATGAAAATTTTGGAATAGATTCTGATAATCAGTTTTATCAGATCCAAGCTAATACACAAGCCTCTTTCGGCTCGCATCAACTTGGAATTAGATCTATAAATACCTGGGGTATATCTCCAAATTATACCGACCAATCCGAGCAAAGCAATGTCTCGCTATTTTATAAGACCAAGTTCAAACCTAGGAAAAATAGTCTCGTTAATGCTGGAATACGTAATGAATGGCAGAATGGATTCAAGCCTGGTCTTGGTGGAGATTTACAATGGATTCAGAACCTAAACACCAAGACCAAACTGAGCCTGACCTACGAAAAAACGTTTCGATTTCCAACCTTGAACGATTTATACTGGCTGCCTGGAGGTAATCTAAACCTAGTTCCTGAACAAGCACATGGTTTAAAATTGATGCACTTCTACTCTACTGGTCTATCCAATGTACGATTGAGTTTATTCACTAGACATACTTCAGATTTAATTTTATGGGTTCCTGAACAAAATATCTGGAGCCCTCAGAATATACAGCGAGTTTGGGCAAGAGGTCTAATTTTAAATG
>CAJXMP010000301.1 GCA_913056515.1 uncultured Lewinella sp. | reverse complement strand
ATTGGATGTAGCCATATCTTTGTAAGGCAACCAACTTTGACTCTGTAAATCAAGATATTCAACTTCTCCTACCTTAAGCTTATAATTGAATCGGGGGTTTGGTGGAATAACATAGCCTGGATAATACCATTGATATCCTAGCTGATGACCAAACTCCATCTCTAAATACATGGTAAATATGCCAAGACTATTAGCTTTATAGGCAGGGTCATAAATGCCTATAATACTTGCCATAGATTTTTCACCCAAGTCAAATACACTTAATGCAATAAGTTTATCGCCATCGTATACCCGGCATTCATAGGAATTAAAGAGCACTTTGGCTAATTCAAAGGGCTCAAATAAACTAGAAGACAGACTCATGTAAGTCGAACCCTTAAAGTTTTTTTTATACTTATGGAAAAGTAATTCTTTGTTCCGCTCAATGTGAAGTGGACCAAACTCTACCTTGAATCGTTCTTTGTTCCGTTTGATTAGCTTCCGCTGACTCTTGGTAAATTCTAATGCTTTCAAAGATCTACGTATCCAAATAGTTGAAAAGATAGCCCCCTCGAAATATAGAAATTGGCAGGTGAAAACAGTTTGCACCATTCTAAACCAACCCTTTTTCAGGTATTGGTCCAAGTCCTTTGGACTTAAGTAGTTTAAATGGTGCTTCTCTGTAAACATAAAATTGAATGATCTTTTACACTGTAAATATGAACATAATTGTTCAAACAAAATTTATAATTGAAGGTTTAGATAGTTCCTTTCAAGTCTATTCCTTATTTTTAGTCGCAATCCGAGTTATTCGAATGCCTTTAAATGTGTAATTATGATCAGATTAGTGCTTTTGTTGGTATGCTTTTTTGCATGTAACCTAAATATTCAAGCTCAAACCAATAGAATTGTTCAACCAGAACAACAATTGGAAGCCTCTATAGAAGGTGTTCAACAATTTTTTATGAATTGGAGTCCTCGTCTGAATGAAGCCATTAAAATATCTGATGATAAATCAGCAGGGCTTATAGCGCAGAAAATCAGTGAAACAACATCAGATGTGCTATCACGTATGAGTGAAGCAGAGCAGGACTTAGATACGGCTTTTGTGAAACAATTGAATACCTTATTAGGTCTGTTGCAAAATGCTGATACCTATTCATCTGCTGTGCGACTTATGGACAGCCTTATACCAGATCAGCATTAGCTTAGATAAAATAGTCTATGGGAAAATATGAAGAGACTTTGGATTGGATGTTTAAACAACTTCCTATGTTCCAAAGACAAGGTCCTATTGCTTTAAAGCTAGATTTATCTCGGATTAATAAAATGATGGACCTGCTTGGGAACCCACACCAGGATTTACCTTTTATTCATATTGCTGGTACCAATGGAAAGGGGACTACAGGTCATATAATCGCATCTATTCTTCAAGCCTCAGGTTTCCAAGTTGGTATGTATACCTCACCCCATTATGTCGATTTTAGGGAACGTATCAAGATCAATGGTGAACTCATAGATCAGACCTTTATAATTGATTTTGTAGATCAAAACAAAACTGCTTTTGAAGCTATTCAGCCCTCTTTTTTCGAATGGACTTTTGCTCTATCCATTTCCTATTTTAAAGCTAAATCACCTGATTTTATTGTTTTAGAGACGGGGATGGGGGGAAGATTGGATTCTACGAATGTAGTAGATCCTTTAATCAGTCTAATTACCAATATTGGCTATGATCATCAACAATTTTTAGGTGACACTTTGGTTGAAATTGCCTTTGAAAAAGGTGGGATTATTAAACCGAAAAGACCCGTAGTAATTGGAGAGCGCCAAAATGAAATTCAATATGTCTTTGAGCAATTAGCTTCGGAGCATCAATCTAAATTGGTTTATGCAGACCAACTGATACAAGTTAGTGTATCTCCATCAGCTTATGATATTACTGGCCCAGGTTGGGAGGTTGAAGCGCCTTCTGATATCAAGGGGCCATTTGCACATAAAAATATTCAGTCTGCCTTAGCATGCCTTCAAGTCCTTCAAGATAGTTATCCTGAACTGTTTAAACTTACTGAAAGGAATGTCAAGCAGGGTATTAGCAGCGTTGCTACTCATACGCATTATATTGGTAGGTGGATGCAAATAAGTGATAATCCTTTGGTTATCATGGATTCTGCTCATAATTTAGATGGGATAAAAGCTGTTTTAGAAAGAATAGAGGACTTAAACCAAGGACAACTTCATATTGTTTTAGCAACAGTAGGAGATAAAGATGCTTCTAAGATTCTTCAGCTATTTCCTAAAACAGCAAAATATTACTTTACCCAAGCTAAGATACCTAGAGCTAAACCTGCTGATTTATTTCAGCAAGAGGGAGCATTGTTAGGTTTAAAGGGAAATTCCTTTGAACAGTCGAAAGAGGCATATCAAACAGCTTTGAAAACTGCACAAAAGGAAGATACAGTAGTTGTACTAGGAAGTGTATTTTTGATCGCAGAACTATTATAGTATGCAAAAGAAATTAGTTTTAGCAATTGGAGGCTCATCAGGAGCCAGATATGCATATTTATTAATGGAATCGCTTATGCGTATCCAGGACCAATGGGAACAGGTAGGTCTAGTTATGAGTAAAAATGCTAGATTAAATTGGGAATTGGAGGTGAAAGACAAATCATACCAAGATTACCCATTCGATTGGTATGAACCAGATGATTATTTCGCACCTTTTGCCAGTGGATCTGCAAAATATGATACCATGATAGTCTGTCCTTGCTCTATGGGCTTGTTAGCAAGAATCCGAACAGGTATTTCTAATGATTTGATCACAAGGGCTGCGGATGTCATATTAAAAGAGCGTAGGAAATTAATTCTTGTGCCAAGAGAAGCACCCTTCAGTACCTTACATCTGGAAAACATGCATGCGCTGAGTAATTATGGTGCTATTGTTTGTCCTGCTGTACCATCTTTTTATCAAGGACAAAATGACCTAGATTCTGCTTTACAAACTGTGGTAGACAGGGTCCTAGATCTAGCTGGTTTTCAACTAGATATTAAAAGGTGGGGAGAAAAATAGTCAATTCGGGCTTTCCTGTACCAGATTTTATGGAAATAGACTTACTTTTGGGAACTAAACAAA
>CAJXMP010000300.1 GCA_913056515.1 uncultured Lewinella sp. | reverse complement strand
CTACCAAATTATATTTGGAGCGCATTACCTGTTACTTCGTTCCTAAGTGTCATTAATTATGTGTGTCCTCCCTACTATACGACGAGATACATTGATTCCCTGCCTTCCTTGTTGTACATTCCAGCCAATAAAGTATCTAATGCCGATATTCCGGCCCTGGGGTGCCCTGAAGCGTCCTCTTATAACCCCAAATTCCTCGTTACGTCGTTTTATTACGTAGATTCGCATGGTCTCTAAGCTCACACATACCGTTCTCACCCATTGCAATCGCGAGAGTTGCAATTACAATAGACTTTTAGCCCCGCTTATACTTAACAAATCCCACAATGTTAAGATAGGGGAAATCCAGTAGATTAATTTCTGGAATCCTATGATTAGCACTCAGGGAACTGAGCGCATGGGAGTGGTTACCCATCTAACACTTAAGTTATCATATAATATTACACATATATTATAAGCAGTCGTTACTACGGAATCTATCCCGTATTCGTGACTAACGAATCGTACCCAACATCGAGGTGCCAAACCACTCCATCGATAGGGTCTCTAAAGAATGATTAGCCTGTTATCCCTGGCGTACCTTTTATCCGTTGAGCGATGACCTTTTCCACTCAGAGTCACCGGATCACTATAACCGACTGTCGTCCCTGTTCGATTTGTCAATCTTTCAGTCAAGCAAGCAATATACTATTATGCTCTTCTATTGAGTTTTTCCAATTTGAGCTTACCTTCGTACGCCTCCGTTACTCTTTAGGAGGCGACCGCCCCAGTCAAACTACCCATTATAAACTGTTTTAAACTTATGAGTAACAAAAGTTTTTAAGAGTGGTATTTCATTGATGTTTAAATAAATAACTTGTGTTACGATTTAATAAAAACTTACCACATATCCTACACAGAAAAAATTTTATTACAATTTATAACTATAATTACATTAGGTAAGAGATCTCTCGTCTTACCCATGATTCAGAACCGTGCGTGAAGGTTTCCCTTCACACGGCTCCTCTCTCCTAAGGTTTTCGATCATGGCAATGGCCATGAAGAGCTTGGAGATTACCATAGTGATTTGCACCTCCGGAAGCCTTCGGTACTATGTGATCGATTTCGATTACATCACCAGGTAAAAATTTTAAATTACAGATATTACATTTGTTGTTCTGATTTCGAAGAGTGCGGAGAATCGACTTACTAAAAGCACGATTTCCCAGTGCCCTACCTCGCTCAGACCAATAGACAAGATCATTGTCGTAGATGCTCTTATAGCCGGCGATTTTCTTATGCCTAACAATAGGAGTTTCCGCAAAGTACGAAATGCCAATAACTTCTTGTTTTTTCCCATGTAACCAAACCGAAGTCTAGATTTACCGTTCCTGGTATCTTTGAATAGATATCTGTTCCGGATCCAAACTTTAGGACGAGTAGGGTGCTTACGCTTGGCCCATCTCATTAACTGTATCATTAGTTTATTGTCCATTGCGCTGAAAGTTTTTTTGCTTGCAACGGTACTAAAATAGTTTGCCCAGCCACGAATTATAGGATTGAGTCGTTCTACAACCGTAGGTACTTCACGATTTTGACGCAGGATTATTTTTATCTTGCGTAGAACATCCGAAATATTTTGTGGATGAGGCCTAATAAAAGTTTTATATTCCTCACCTCTTTTACCTCTTTTCGTTTTACCTACTAGATAATTTCTTATCCAAAATCCCAGGAATTTGAATCCTGGTCTTTGGTTATCTACCGAGATATAAGTGTGAGTGATAGAAGTTTTGTCTTGGTGGATTTCTAAGCTCATTGTTTTTAAGAATTCTTCAATGAGACTTTTCGCAGATTCGACAACTTCTTTGTCAGGATGAAGGACGACGAAGTCATCCGCATACCTAACGAAGAGTAGCCTTTTACGACGATTCGGTTTAGATATTCTATGGCCTGCCGGGCTAAAAGCAGGAATTTCTGCAATCCAATTTGATAACAATTCTTCTATCCCGTCTAGAGCGATATTAGCTAGTAAAGGGGATAAAACACCACCTTGCGGCGTGCCTTTTTCAGGGAATATCGTTTCATCTTGCATAACTACTTTTGCTTTTAACCAAGCACGGACCTGACGGTTCATGGTTGGGAAGGTGTCTAGCTTAGCTAATAGAGCATCGTGGCTAATCTGGTCAAAACATTTACGAATGTCTCCATCCAAGACGTATTTAGGACTTTTATTAATCGATGAGTGAATAGCCTCGATTGCATCATGAGGACGTCTTCCTGGTCGGAATCCGTAACTATTCTTCTCAAACTTCGCTTCCTATTCTGGTTCCAAGGCGAGAAGAACTAAAGCTTGTTTAGCTCTATCTCGAATTGTAGGTATTCCTAAAGGTCTTAATTCTTCAGGATTACTAGGTTTAGGTATTAAACGTCGTTTAATTGGGTCACATCGACCATCTATTTTTAATGAATAAGCTAACTGGAATCTTTTTGTTGGTGCCACTGAATGCTCACCATCAATATCAGCAGTCTTTTTTCCACGGTTGTCCTGAGTAATTTTTCGTACGGCTAAAAGTTTAGCTTCCGGTAAGTTTATCAAGATTTTCTGTAGTTTAATTACTCTAGTTTTGTCGTTTTTCCTTGAACATTCGTAAATCTTTCTTTGTATTCTCCAAATTCTCAATTGGATTTTTTTCCAATTGACGGTATTCCAGTTTCTTGTACCTTTAATTTTTATTTCACTAACTTTAATCATAAATTAATTTAAATTGAACGTATGCAAATACATTAAGTTTACTAATGGGAAAGTGGGTACGTGGGCATATGTTATTCATTACAAACAACCATTTGCTTTTTACCCAATCTTACTCCCTAAGACCATACGGTTGGCTACCTACTCTTTATAAATAAAGTGAGATCTTAGGGGTTTCCTCGTTCTATACATCTATTGTTTTGAGCTGAGAGGATCTGAACTTTACACCGGAGACGCTACAGAAAACGAACTTGAGCCTTCACATACTCAAGCCTTGGCCTCTACCCAGTATTCAGGGCTTAGGGAACCTTATAATAAGCAGAAAGCATTACTCCCCTAATTTGTGCTATCGGCGCTTCAGACATTCAGTTTGCTAACGCTATCCACCATTCACTCTTGCTAGAGATTCGTCATGCCT
>CAJXMP010000299.1 GCA_913056515.1 uncultured Lewinella sp. | reverse complement strand
AAGCTTAGTTCCTCCATAAACAAAGGGGCTGCATAGATATCATCATTGTGATAGATGATTTCGATATCATCGCGCTCAGCTAATACCTCCATCGTGAATTCGTATAATTCGGTGGAGTCTGTTTTGAGGTTGATGAACCCATCTTTTTTCAGTAAAGGCTTGTATCGATCCAAGAAGGGATGGGAAGTTAGACGCTTTTTGCTTTTGCTTTCGCGTAGGAAAGGATCTGGAAAGGTAATCCAGATTTCGTCTATTTCTGATTCAGCATAAAAGTGTCCGATGAGCTCAATACGGGTACGTAGGAAAGCCACGTTGCTCAAGTTAGCTGCTGTTGCTTGATTGGCTCCCTGCCAAATTCGAGCCCCTTTGATATCTAGTCCCATGAAGTTGCGCTTTGGATATTTTTCAGCTAATTGTAGGGTGTATTCTCCTCGTCCACAGGCAAGTTCTAAGGTGAGTGGATTTGTATTGTTGAAATGTGTAGCACACCATTCGCCTTTGCGTTCGACTACAGCACCATCCTTATGAATCAATCGGGGTTGTTCATAATCCGGATTTTCATACACATGCTCCATGTTCAGGAGCTCGTCAAACTTCTTTTGCTTGTTCCGCTTGCTCATGCTAGGTGAATTTTTGCAAATGTAAGAAAATATGGCTATTCCACACCTAAACAGGAAATATATAGGACTAAAATGCAGTTATATTTTCTTGTTTCTCAGTGCCTTAAAAATGGCGTATCGATTTAGCATAAAAAAAATATAAAAATGAGTAATTTTTTTACTCAATCTTTGTGTTATAAGAATGGAATACGTCAACTTTGCCTAAGCCCCATCCAAATGTATCCAAGGATTTCGGCTGTTTGCAAATCTATTCCGATTTGGAGAGGGTCGCCTGCGACTTATCAAGGGCGAAGCCGTACATGAATTTAAATTTCCAGATCAAACGAACCAATAGTTTTCTATGAAAAAAAGTGTATTAGGATTAGTCTTGTTTTCACTGCTTAGCTTCAGTATGGCTTATGGCCAATCAGAAGTGAGTCCAGAGATACAAGCACAAGTACGTACCGAGATATCTAAACGCGGATTAGATGAGGCCGCTGTTCGTCAGCGTTTGTTGGCAGAAGGTATTGATGTGGATCAATTGACCATGGAGGAATTGCCAGGTGTTCAGCCTACCATTACTCGCATCATTGCTGAGATGGAGGCGGAGCAAAAAGCTGCGCAAGCTCAGTTAGAGGGATCTGCTCAGGCTGACCAAACATCAGCTGAGGAAGCACCATCTGAAGCTATTCAGGAAAAGGTAGATGCTGGCGCATCTGTGGAAGAGGCTGTGGCCGAGGAAATGATTGCTGAACAGAATGAAGCCTTGCCTCCTTCTGAGATCTACGGTCAATCCATTTTTCGAAATAAAAGTTTGGAGCTCTATCGAGCAAGTAAAGATTTGACGCCTCCAGATACCTATGTGATGAGTGTAGGTGATCGCGTGAGTATCAATATTTTTGGTGCTTCACAAGCAGACTTAATTTTGGAGATTGAGGAAGACGGATTTATTCGTCCGGCTGGATTACCTAAAATCTATCTGAAAGGCTTGCGTTTTGGGGAAGCGAAAAAATTATTGGCGCGCCGTTTTGCACAAGGTTATCTGTTTAGAGCTGGAGAGTTTGCCGTGAGTTTGAATACAGCTAGAACGATTAGCATAAACATTTTTGGTGAGGTGGAACAACCGGGTTCTTACTCTATATCTGCGATCAATACAGCTTTCAATGCCTTGATTGCAGCGGGTGGTCCAACCGATTTGGGTTCGGTACGCGAAATTCAGTTGATCCGAAACGGAAAAACACAAAAACTGGATGTCTATGCCTTTATGAACAATCCAGCGATTCAATTCGATTATTACTTAGAGGAGAACGACATCTTGTTTGTACCTACCGTTGATCGTATGGTGCAAGTGGAAGGAGCAGTGAAGCGACCGATGATTTATGAATTGAAGAAAGGAGAAGCATTAAATGACTTGTTGGACTACGCTGGTGGCTTGAGCACCAATGCTTACACGGACTGGATTCAGATTCAACGTACGCAGAATAATGAACAAGTATTGGTCGATGTGGCTTTGCAAGCAGCTTTGGATGCTGGAACTGATGTATCTCTAGAAGACGGTGATGTGATTCGTATTCGAGCCATTGCTAAAGCAGCAGAGAATGTAGTGAGCATCAGTGGGGCCGTGGAATATGATGGCGATTATGCCTTAGTAGAAGGCATGAGATTGAGTGATTTGATGGCGAAAGGAGTTTTATCGGATGGTGCGCGCTTAGACTTGGCTTTCTTCAGTCGAGTAGATATTGAAAATGGACAAAAGGAATTGACGCCTATTAGTTTGAATGAGGTATTGGAGAATCCGGCAGGTGATCAGAATATTGCCCTTCAAAAAGGAGATCAATTATTGGTATTCACGCAAGCGGCCTTCTTAGATAATTATGAGGTTTCGATAGCTGGGGCAGTACGTAATCCAGGGACTTTTGCTTTTGATAATCCTTTAACTGTTTTTGATGTAGTATCCAGAGCAGGTGGAACACTGGAATCTGCATTAGACTTTGCCTATTTAATCAGGACAGATAGAGCCAATCCTATCGAAAAGGCTTATGTAAGAATCAACCTGAAAGCAGCGATGGAAGATCCAACTGGTGCAGATAATTTGGCCCTAGAGCCATTAGATGAGATTCGAATTCTGGATCGAAATACATTCACGGAGGGAGCCATTGTATCTATACAAGGTGGGGTTCGATCTCCAGGGGATTTCCCGTATGCACAAAATCTATCTGTGGTGGATCTACTTCGCCTAGCAGGAGGATTGACCGAATCAGCTTCTGCCAAAAGAATTGAGATCTTCCGAGTGGAGTTTCAAGAGGGCAGTCCCACACAAACCTTGATGTATGCTTTTGATATGAGTGGGACAGACTACATGGATATAGCTCCTGATACCGATTTTGAACTTTGGCCATATGATCAGGTATTTGTTCGTAATCTTCCAGATTATCATTTGCAGGAAATGGTGCGATTAGAAGGCGAGGTTCTTTATCCTGGGGAATATGCCCTACTAAATCGTAGCGAAACCCTAGCAGACTTGATACAGCGTGCAGGTGGTATCACAGATCGCGCCTTCTTAAACGGTGCAACCTTATATCGCTCGAAT
>CAJXMP010000298.1 GCA_913056515.1 uncultured Lewinella sp. | reverse complement strand
GCTCAAGTAAACGCGAGTGTAAGTAGAATACATCACCAGGATATGCTTCACGTCCTGGAGGACGACGAAGAAGTAAGGATACCTCACGGTATGCTACTGCTTGCTTAGATAAATCATCATAGATAATCAAAGCAGGACGTCCAGTGTCACGGAAATATTCACCAATTGCAGCTCCTGCAAACGGTGCATAGAATTGAAGCGGAGCAGGATCAGAAGCAGAAGCAGATACGATAGTCGTATACTCCATTGCACCTCTTTCTTCAAGAATCGCAGCAACGTTTGCTACTGTAGATGCTTTCTGACCTGAAGCTACATAAATACAATATACTGGCTCACCTTTGTCAAAGAATTCTCTCTGATTAAGGATAGTATCAATTGCGATAGCTGTTTTACCAGTTTGACGGTCACCAATGATCAACTCACGCTGACCACGACCGATTGGAATCATTGAATCGATAGACTTGATACCAGTTTGAAGTGGTTCAGCTACAGGCTCTCTGTAGATTACACCAGGAGCTTTACGCTCAATAGGCATAGCATACTTTGTACCTACGATCTCACCTTTTCCATCGATAGGTTGTCCAAGAGGATTAACCACACGGCCAATCATTCCTTCACCTACATCGATAGAGGCAATTTTACCAGTACAACGTACTTTTGAACCTTCTTTGATACCTTCTCCAGAACCTAAAAGTACAACCCCTACGTTGTCTTCCTCCAAGTTAAGTACGATAGCCTCTACACCTGTTTCAAACTTAACCAACTCACCAGCCTGCGCTGTAGTCAATCCGTAAACACGTGCAATACCATCACCTACTTGTAGTACAGTTCCTACTTCTTCAAGCTCAGCTGCTGAGCTTGCTCCAGCAAGTTGTTGCTTTAATATTGCTGAAATTTCATCGGGTTTAACATCAACCATTGTCTAATGTTTTATAATGCGACTGAAAATTGTTCTTACTATTTGGAGATTATTTTAGAAACGTAAACATTTCCTTTAAACTCCTTTCTTAAATTATCTAGCTTATGTGCTATTGTTGCATCGTATAATTTATCTGTAGTTTCAATTTTAAAACCACCAATTACATTTGAATCAACTACTAATTGCAAATCTATATTAGACTCCGCAACACCTGCATCTGTAAGTTTTGCTTTGATCGCATCAACTGTTGAACTTGGAAGTTCTGATGCTGTTGTTAGCCGAACAGATGTAATCTTATTGATCATTTTATATTTAACCATAAACTCATCCATAATCTCAGGAAGGTAAACTTCTCTTCCTTTACGAATAAGTATCTGGAAAAAATTCAAAGTCATTTCATCAAAAGACTTTTCGAAAATAGCCTTACAGATAGACCATTTTTTATCTGAATGAATAATAGGGCTTTTAAGCATTAGCTTAAATTCTCTATTACTAACAGCAGATTGGAAGGTATCCACATCCTGCTTGATCCTTTCCAATTTGTTCTGTTCAGATGCTAGGTCAACTAGTGACTTCGCGTATCTCGATGCAATTCTAATAACTGACATATCTCTTTTGACTTTAAGTCTTTTACTGCTACAATTAAGATTAGCTTAATTTCATATCGTCAACCAAGCTACTGGCAAATTCCTCTTGCTCCTTATTCCCCTTAAGCTCTTTTTTGATTACTTGCTCAGCAATATCAATAGCCATTGATCCCAACTGATTTTTCAATTCAGTGATCGCAGCTTTGCGTTGGTTTTCAATCTCAACTTTTGCAGTTTCTACAATTCGCTTAGCCTCTTCAGAAGCTTTCTCTTTAGCCTCAGCAATAATGGAAGCCTTTGAATCCTTTGCCTCTTTGATTATAGCTGCACGCTCTTCCTGAGCTTTTGCTAGTAATTTGTCGTTCTCAGATTTAAGATTAGACATCTCCTCTCTAGCCTTCTTTGCTTCGTCAAGTGCAGATTGAATATCGTCTTCACGCTCCTTAAGCGCATTAGCAATTGGCTTGAAACCAAATTTACCAACCAATACCCAAAAGAGAACAAAGATGAGTACTGTCCAAAGAACCAATCCTGGCTCTGGTCTGATTACTGAAAAATCTGCTAATAAAATCATATCAAACATGGTACTTATTATCTTAGAATTAACTCTATTTTAAAAATGATTCTCACGATTAAGCAACCCTTAACCGTGAGAATGCTAATTTTTTGATTATCCTTCTCTAAGGAAACCAAGAATCATTGCGATTAGAGCTGTACCCTCTACAAGGGCAGCAGTCAAAATCATGTTACTTGAGATTTTGTCAGAAGCCTCTGGCTGACGCGCGATAGCTTCCATTGCTTTACCACCAATCTGTCCGATACCGATACCAGCAGCAAGAGCGGCAACTCCTAGTCCTAATGCAGTTAATTTCATAATGAAAAATTTATATTTATAAAATAAAGCTCTAAAATTAATGATGATGGTCCTGAACAGCTGCACCTATGTAAGATGCCGTCAGTAGTGTAAATACAAATGCTTGTAAAAACGCTACTAAAAGCTCAATAGCCATCATAAACATAGTTAATGGAATAGATGCTCCAATTCCTGCACCTGCACCACCTATATTAGCACCGCTTTCACCTAAGATGAAAATCAAACTCACAAACGAGATGATTACAATGTGACCAGCGGTAATATTTGCAAACAAACGAAGCATAAGCGTAAATGGCTTGATAAACAAACCAAGAATCTCTACTGGTGTAAGAATAACCAATACCCATTTAGGTACACCTGGCATCGCAAACACGTGCTTCCAGTAATCTTTATTACCATTTATATTAACCACGAAGAAGGTAAATACTGCTAATACTAGCGTAAATCCTAGATTACCAGTTACATTACCACTTCCTGGAAAAATTGGAATCTGTCCAAGTAGGTTAAGACCTAAAATGAAGAAGAACAAGGAAAGTAAGAATGGCATAAAACGCTCATACTTTTTCCCGATAAAAGGAATAGCTACATCCGTAACAATCATTGTAATGATCGGCTCGACCAAACTTTGAATTCCTTTTGGAGCCATACCTCTTCTATTCTTGTAACTTTTTGCAATACCAAGGAAGATCCAAAGCATCAAGAAGAAAACAAGAATCATCGACAACACCTTTTTCGAAATGGAAAAATCCATGAATGAAGTTGTTCTAGAAGCAATAGCAAACCCGCCAGTATCAAATACCCCTCCATCTA
>CAJXMP010000297.1 GCA_913056515.1 uncultured Lewinella sp. | reverse complement strand
CTACAACCACATCTCCTTTTTTAATCCCCAAAGATCGGTAATAAGAACTTAACGCACTAACTCTTAAATTAAGCTCTCTATAGGATATTTTTTCTTCAAAGTTATTTTCACCTAGGAAGTGAATGGCTAAAGTATTTGATTTATTTTTTTCTATGAGTTGAAAATAATTGGTTTGAAAATTAAAGAAAAAAATATTTTCCCAAAATTGAATATTTTTTTTGATTAGTTTTGAATTTTTATTTTTAGTTAGTGGAACTTGATAAAACTCAACAATTGATTTCCAAAAATCACTGGGATTTTTAACTGACCAATTCCATAACTGAGAATAGCTTTTAAAATTTTTTTTATAAATTAGTATGTCAGGAATTAGTTTAATTCCTGACATAAAAATAGCTTGAAAGGAAAGAAATTGACTCAAATCACAAGAGCGCTAACATTGGCCATTACTTTCGTTCAAGGTACAGCATACCTGCAGAAAGTAATTGGAGATGGGCTTGTAATGGATGGAATCAGTCTTTCTTTATTCACCATTTGTAACCTTATCGTACTTTCAGCAGGTACTATCTTTGCCATGTGGCTTGGAGAACGTATCACTGACCGTGGAGTAGGTAACGGTGTATCTTTATTGATTACTATTGGTATCATTGCTTCTTTGCCGCAATCATTTGCTGCTGAATTAGGAGCTCAATCGGGTACTTTCTTGATCTTGATTCTTGAATTAGCTGCATTGTTTGGTATCATTATGATTACGGTACTTATCGTGCAAGGTGTAAGAAGGATTCCAGTTCAATACGCTAAGCAAGTTTCTGGACGAGGTTCAAATATCGCTGGCATGAAAATGCAGAATGAGCGTGACTTTATTCCTCTTAAAGTAAATGCTGCAGGTGTAATGCCAATTATCTTCGCTCAGGCTATCTTATTCTTGCCTGCTACAGTTGGTCAATATTTCTTGGCTAATGGAGGAGAAGCTGGATCTTTATACCAACAGTTAGTAAATCCATTCTCTGTACTTTCAAGTGCATTGGCATTTATCCTAGTTGTAGGATTTACCTACATCTATACTGCCCTAATGGTTAATCCAAAAGAGTATGCGAATTACTTGAAAAACATGAATGCGTTCATTCCAGGTGTAAAACCTGGTCAGCCTACTGCTGATTTGATTGATACTATTACCTCTAGAATTACATTACCTGGTTCAGTATTCCTAGGTATTATTGCAATCCTTCCTGCTTTCGCTGTTGCAGCTGGAGTAAACCAAGGATTTGCTATTTTCTTCGGAGGTACATCATTGTTAATCCTTGTAGCAGTTGTATTGGATACCTTAGCTCAGATTGAATCTTATCTATTGTTGAAACATTATGATGGTTTGATGAAATCTGGTAGAATTCAAGGTAAACAGTCAAGAATGAATAACATTGGTGCTCAAATGTAAGCATACATTTGTAAGCATACTATACGATAAGCCGCATCAAAAGTCCGCTTCTATGGCCCTTTGATGCGGTTTGTTTGAAAGCAATAAAATGGTATACTACAAAACTAAAGAAGAGATTGAATTTATACGGGAGAGTTGCTTGCTTGTGTGTAAAGCACTTTCTGAGGTCGGTAGTATATTAAAACCAGGAATGACTGGTTTAGAAATTGATAAGGTGGCAGAAACGGTTATTCGTGATCATGGCGCAGTACCCGGATTTAAAGGATACAATGGTTTCCCAGCAACACTTTGTGTTTCTGTAAATGAGCAAGTAGTTCATGGAATTCCAACCGAAGAACCCTTTAAAGAAGGTGATGTAATATCTGTAGATTGTGGCGTGTACATGAATGAGTTCTTTGGAGATAGTGCTTATACTTTTCCCATTGGTGAAGTCAGCGATGAGGTAATGCGTCTGTTGAAGGTAACCAATACATCATTGTATAAAGCTATTGATAAAGCACTCGAAGGGAATCGAATTGGTGATATTGGCCATGCAGTCCAATATTATGCAGAACGTGAAAATAATTACGGCGTCGTGCGCGAACTAGTTGGCCACGGAATCGGAAGATCACTTCACGAAGCTCCAGAGGTTCCAAATTATGGCCGTAAAGGTAATGGTCCAAAAATTAATGAAGGGCTGGTAATCGCTATTGAACCTATGATAAACATGGGGAAAAGAGGAATCAAGCACGCAGAAGATGGATGGACAATCATTACCAAAGATCGTCAACCTTCAGCTCATTTTGAGCACACTGTTGCAGTCGGTAGGGAACAAGCAGATATTTTATCTGATCATACACTGATTGAAGCAGCACTAGAAAAGAACCCAAATGTGCAAGCAGTTGGTACTTTATAGTAATAATTGATTTAAAGCAAAAAAATGGTGTGAAACTTTAATCTTACTTAAAAAATGGTTAATTTCGCACACCGAAAACAAATGTATGGCAAAGAAAGACTTAATCAAACAAGATGGAACGATCGTAGAAGCCTTGTCTAATGCAATGTTTAAAGTACGATTAGGAAACGACCACCAGATTGTAGCTACTATTTCAGGAAAGATGCGTATGCACTACATTCGTATCCTGCCTGGAGATAAAGTAGCAGTAGAGATGTCTCCATACGATTTGACCAGAGGTAGAATTATCTATCGATACAAATAAGGAATTTAAAAGCTTAGCAAAATGAAAGTTAAAGCGTCGGTAAAAAAACGTTCTGCAGATTGTAAGATCGTAAGAAGAAAAGGTAAAATCTATATTATCAACAAGAAGAACCCCAAGTTCAAGCAACGCCAGGGTTAATCGTTGATTAATTTGTATAAAATTGTAAGATAATGGCTCGAATAGCAGGTAATGATCTTCCAAGAAACAAACGTGGTGTTATTGCATTGACATACATCTACGGAGTAGGACCGACTCGCTCGGCTGAAATCCTAGAAAAGTGTGGCATTGATCAAAACACTAAAGTAGGAGACTGGAATGATGAAAACATTCGTAGTATCACCGCTCTTATACAGAATGAATATACTGTAGAAGGGGAATTAAGATCTGAAGTTCAGATGAACATCAAGCGTCTTATGGATATTGGATGTTTTAGAGGTTTGAGACACAGAAAAGGTCTTCCACTTCGTGGACAGCGTACTAAAACAAACGCTCGTACTCGTAAAGGAAAGCGTAAGACTGTGGCAAACAAGAAAAAAGCGACTAAATAATTTTAACTTATGGGATATGTT
>CAJXMP010000296.1 GCA_913056515.1 uncultured Lewinella sp. | reverse complement strand
TTTTATTTTCCGATTATTTCTAACTCTTAAGTTCCTCATCGTTATTTTTTCCTCGTCAAATTTTTTTAAGTTTATTACTTCGTTAAATATTCTTCTATTGTAGGTTAACTCTTTGAAAATATGTCCTTCTTCCCTCGAAACTCTACCCAAATATGCTGTTTTTAAAAAAATGGCTCGTTTTTATTAAAAACGAGCCATTTTTTAGCTAAAAATCGATTTTATAGTAGAAAATCGGTAAAAATCCTAATTGGTATTCTTCCTGAATTGGATTACCACTTGGATGGTCAGGAGCATAGGTCAAAGTCAAGATATTTTGGGTATTGGTCATGTTTACAAAATCAATACCAATCTCATGACTGAGTTTAGGTTTATTGATGGTGTAGGTAATCTTTCCATCCAACCTGAAATAAGGTTGGAATTGAATGGAATTCCTAAGTTCATCTACATATATCACCTCTAGTGCTTCGGCTGATGCTGCTTCATCTGCCTGTCCACACCATCTTCCGCCGGCATAGCTGAGTTTCCCACCAAAATTAAAGGTAGAACCTGATTTGAATTTAACCTCTTTGGCAAAAACAGCATTAGACGCAAACCTTCCGTTAAAACTGGTATTTCTCCATACTTGATCAGAGCCTTGATATTTGGAATCAAACAAAGATCCGGTAAATAGCATGTAATAACCTGCTTGGAAGTATCGCTCTAAGGTAACTTCAACACCATAGTTTCTTCCAGTTCCTCCATTTTGTAATTCATTCGGGAAAAATCTGGAGAATCCGGAGCCAGAGTTAACCAAGGAGAAAGAGGACGTTTGAACTTCAACAGCTTGGTCGAATAATGATTGATAGTAAACCTCCGTCTTGAATCTAAGTGCAGGTCCGAGATTGACATCATAACCTAGCACTAACTGGTGACTTTTGGTTAGCCCAAGATCCCTATTGTACTCCTCTGGTTGCCCATTACCATTATCACTTCCATAAAAATATAAGTAACCTGGCAGGGTCTGTGAATGTAGCCCGTAGCCAAAGCTTAGCTTCCCTTTATTGAGCTGATAGGACATGCCTAATCGAGGTTCGATAAGTGATTTACTATTTGGATTTAAGGTATATATCGTACTGTTGATTCCAGCCGTCATCGTGAATTGATCTGTAAACTTCTTTTTGTACTGGATATAGGGTTGGAACATGGCTGCGGATTCTTGTGCATTCCATCTAGTCTGCCAATCGCCCAAAGGTTCGATTGGGTCATTAGGTCTAATAACTCTGGCAGAATCTAAGTAATTATAGAAGAAAAAATCCGTGTTGACACCAACTTTTAGCGTTCCTTTATTCTTCAGTTTTTTATTCAAGGACAAATAAGCTGCAACTTTCTCCTCCTTAAACCTATAATCTAAGATTTGTGGAAGTGAATCTACTACAAAAAGATCGTTCTCCACCCTTCTGAAAATGAGGTCATGATCTGCATCAACTACTTGATGGCTAACCGCTACAGTGGCTTTAAAAAAGGTGTTTTTGTCAAGGGGTTGATTATAGCTTATGCCGGCTATCCCCATTTGGGATGAAAAATATTGATCGCGGTCGTTGGAGCCATAGATTAATGTTTCTTCATTTGGTGCTTCCTCTGTACTAATTACAATATCAATATTACTATATCCACCAATACCCCAAAGGGCTAAATTCCCGCCATTCTTTTGAGGGAAGTTTAGACGAAATGCTGCATCTTGATATTTAGGTATAGCATTAGTACCAACATTAATATTGAGTGCACTGAACAACTGTAAACTAGAATATCTGTAATTGACTAAGTAGGATGCTTTTTTGTTTTTGGATAGAGGTCCTTCTGCACTTAACTCTGTACCCAAGAATCCTAGCTGCCCATTAAATTCATGTTTTTCATTATTCCCATTACGCATTCTTAAATCAAATACGCCAGCTGTCGTATTGGCAAATTCTGCAGGGAAGGCTCCTGTGTAAAAATCTGAATCTGCTAGGTATTTATTATTCAATATAGTCACAGACCCTCCGGTAGTTCCTGGGATGGCAAAGTGATTTGGGTTGGGTATACTAACGCCTTCCAGTCTCCAAAGTACGCCACCAGGTGAGTTCCCTCTTACGATAATATCGTTTCTGCTATCATCGGCTCCCTGTACTCCGGCAAAATTAGAGGCCATACGACCGGGATCGCCTCGGCTACCGGCATATCTATTGGTTTCTTCTACATTAAAACTTCTGGAAGAAATCATAGCCATTTCGTTCCGTACATCACCGGTTTGATTGGCTTTGACTTTAAATTCATTAAGCACAACTCCGCCTTCAAACATATCTACCTCTAGAATCAATTCTTTACCAGAAGTTAAGACAAGGTCACTCATGGTTACCTCTTCATATCCTAGGTATGAGAACGTTAGTGATTGTCGTCCTACAGGAATGTCTTCTAATCTAAATTTTCCATCTATATCTGTGGTTGTACCAGTGATTTCTTCTGTATCATTGAGTATAACGGTAACTCCAATCAGGGGGAATTTACTTTCCTGATCGACTACAGTTCCCCGTATGGTTTGTGTGATATTCTGTGCTTGAAGTATTAGGGTACTCAGCATCAGAAAACTGATCAATCCAAGGATTTTTTTCATGTTTCTTTTTTAGTGAACATTAATTTTCAGCTCAAACATAAGAAAACCTTCACTGTCAAAAAATGAACCTAGGTTAAATTATATAGGCTAGTATCGCTTGTCTTCAACAAAAGGAATTTTCTTCATTTTACTGACTTCGATAGATGCAACTCCAAAATCTTCTACTACACGACCATGAATTTCATAGACACCCCGACCTCGGAAAGGACTTTTGCTGAGTGCTTGTGGGAAGTGTGTCGTGTCAAAGAATTGACCTGTTTTATCTATCCAGGTACCAAAATTCATTTGTTTTTTATTGCTTGTTGATACGTGTTTACGGCAGACGAAGTAACCATATATCTTTACGATGCGTCGATTATGTTGCTTGAGTTCTTTAGCTAGAATACCGCTGAGTGTTTGTTTCTTCAGAAAGGCAAAAGGGTCTAAGGTGGAGAAACCCAGTAGCTCTAATTCATCAAAGTATTGATCGGCGGGATGCTCTTCCAGCATGGGTAAAGTGATAGCACTGTTGCTTGTAGGGATAAGTACTTGTCCAATATTCCGCTTAGGATTGGGATTGAAAACAGCATTTTTTTCCCACAAGAGTTCA
>CAJXMP010000295.1 GCA_913056515.1 uncultured Lewinella sp. | reverse complement strand
CTTCTGGTCTCCGCAGCATGTTCATATGGAAGTTGGGGTGTTTTTTTGCGTGTTTGGTCAGGTGGTCGCTCCGTTTGAACTTCATTGAACACAGGGGGCAGATGAACCTGTTCTCTCCCGTGTGTACTCGCATGTGACGCTTCAGCTCATCAGATCGCACGAACTGTTTGCTGCATCCCGCCCATTCACATGGAAAGGGTCTTTCACCTGGAACAAATAATACCGTGAATTGATTTGATTGGACCAAAAAAAAACATTGTCAAAACATTTCAATAAAAAAAAATTTGTTCGAGTCTATTTTTAGCTCAGCTTGTTTGAAAACATTTTAGTTTGTTAAAATCATTTTGAGATGAAAAGATTTTGATTGGTTTCCTTGACTGGTGCATCGATGAAATGTCTTGAGGAGGCAGTACGGGTAATACTCAAGATTTGTAATCTGGCATGCGAAGTCTCAAAAGCGTTTATTAGGTCAAGTTGTTTTTATAACTTTCTTTGCTTCTTTGTTTGAGTAAAACTATGAAACTCTTTCAGAAATTCACATGAAATTACATTGCCTATATGCATGCACTACAGATAAATGTGCGTTTTTACAAATAATGGATGGTTTGCATGTAATTATTGTGACTTCTGATTGATAGATCTGATCTTGACTTCTGATCTGACCTCGATATTTAAATTTGGCAAGTTTTCCAATAATCGAAGAAGTTACGATAAGGTCAATACACTAGACAAATATTCTCCAAAAGAAGAAGTGATCGTAAAAGTTAAAATGAAACTTTTTTGAAACTTCTTGAAAAAGGACTCACCGAAACAAACAGTCTGTGTCACTAGCCGATACAGTTCGCAAGCGATATTCCGTCAGCAGACAGTAAAAGGGTAGCAGACCGCAGACTATGCATCACGATTTCTGTCAAAGTTTATAGAAAATACTCACTAACTGCTTCAGAACTAAACGGGGTAGTTTGAGTTCACTGTAACTTGATCACCTGAAGCAACAATGGTACAGTGGTTTACCTCTCATCGGACCCAAACATGTCACCGAATTAAGTAATTGAAACAAGTTGGAAGCATACGAACTTTGGCACAACAGGTCCACTGTGTACACCCCCAAAGAATCGTGATAAAAACCAAAATGCACAAGAAGCGCACGAGGCTATTCGTCCATCTTATCCAGAAAAGAATAATTTACCTTCCGATAATGATCAAAAGCGCTTGTACGATTTAATCCGTAAGCGTACAATAGCCTCTCAAATGGCTGATGCAGTTATTGAGAAGACTACAGTTGATATAGCTATTTCTACCAATAGGGATGAAGTATTGACAGCAGAAGGGGAGGTTGTTAAGTTTGATGGTTTCTTGAAAGTATACATGGAGGGTAAAGATGAAGATGAGGATACTAAAGGGATGTTGCCTCCACTGAAAAATGGTCAATTGCTAAACTTCCAATCCATGGAAGCTAAAGAGCGATTCACCAAGCCACCTGCAAGATATACAGAAGCTACTCTTGTAAAGAAATTGGAAGAACTTGGAATAGGCCGTCCTTCTACCTATGCCACCACTATTGGTAAAATAATGGAAGCTGGGAAAGGATATGTTGTCAAAGATTCCAGAGAAGGAGTGGAGCGCGCTTTCAAAGTTATGCGTTTAGATCCTGCTGATCACATTCAGGAAGAGCAGCAAGAAGAACGCACAGGAGCAGTACAAAATAGATTATTCAGTACCGATATGGGATTGGTAGTAACAGATTTTCTTGAAGAACACTTCGAACAAATCATGGACTTTGGGTTTACCAAGGAAATGGAGGAGAAATTCGATGATATCGCTAGAGGAAAAGAAAATTGGGTAGAAATGCTCAATGGCTTCTATCATGCTTTCCACCAAACTGTTGAAGATACTAAGGCCAATGCTAATCGAGCATCTGGAGAACGCATACTTGGAAAAGATCCAGAAACGGGAAGAACTGTTTTGGTGCGAATGACTAAGTTCGGAAGAGCAGTGGTACAGATTGGAAAGCCAGAGGAGTTAGGTGAGGATGAAAAACCTAAATATGCGAATCTGAAAATGGGTCAATCTTTAGAGACTTTAAATGATCTAGAAGAAGCATTAGAACTTTTCCAGCTACCTAAGACCTTAAGTCCTTTTAGAGGAGAAGATGTTATCGTTTCTTCAGGAAGATTTGGACCATATATCCGTTATGGAGAAAAGTATGTTTCTATTCCTAAGACTTATGATCCTTTACATCTGACGGATCAACAAGCAGTGGAATTAATAGAGCAGAAGCTAAAAGAAGATGCACCAGTCGCTACCTATCAAGGGATGGATGTTACGCAAGGAAAAGGAAGATTTGGTCCTTTCTTAAAGTGGAATAAAATGTTTATCAATATTCCGCGTAAATATGATCCAGATAATTTGAGTAGCGATGATATCAATGAATTGATAGCTGCAAAAATAGAGAAAGAGGCTAATCGATATATTCAAAGGTGGGCAGACCTAGATTTGGCTATTGAAAATGGTCGCTGGGGACCTTTTATTCGATTCAAAAAGAAAAGTATCAAGCTGCCTAAAGGTAGTGATGGTAAGCGCATGACTGGGGATGAAGCACTTTTACTCGAGTTGGATGAAGTAAAAGCACTTGTGGAGGCAGAGATCCCAAATGCTTTTGGAAAAAAGAAAGCACCAGCCAAGAAAAAGGCTGCAGCTAAAAAGTCAACGAAGAAAAAATAGAACTGCATAGCAGTTCTATTTTTTTTGTGCAATCAGTGCAAATACATGTGGGAATTTAAGGTCTGTAATGCTGTATACATACTGGCCAGCTGCTCGCTCTTTCATGTTGTCAAAGCAGTTATAAGGAGAATAATCGTACTCGCTCATATGTCTAAGTTCCATACCATTATTCAAAAGTGCTTGGATGACCTCAGAGATAGCATGAATCCAAAAGTATTCTTCCAAAGTTTCTGTTGCTTCATTTGTAGCATAGGTACCAGAAACCTGTTCTAGATATGGTTTACCTGTATTGAAATAGCCGTATTCTATTTGGTGGTTCTCCCAATTATACATGTATAAAACAGGATGAAATTCCGCCATAATTACTTGCCCACCAGGTTTGAGCGATTGAGTAATGATATTGGCCCATAAATCAAGATCGGGCAACCAACAGATTGCTCCGTAAGACAGGTAAACGATGTCATATTGATCTTCAATATGATCTAGTGTATCATATA
>CAJXMP010000294.1 GCA_913056515.1 uncultured Lewinella sp. | reverse complement strand
TAATAGCATCTCAAAATTAGGGTTTGCTATAAATTAAAATTTTTCAAATTTTCAATAGATCTTATAGGCTAACCCTAGTCTATATATTTCTTTTAAATTACAAAATTTTGTGAAATTATTATTTTAAGAAAGATATTTTATTTAATGAAAACAAGAAAAAGCCAAACACAAAAATTAAGAGACGTTATAAAAGAAAAAAAATTTATTCCTGTTCCATCTTGTTTTGATACTTTATCAGCTAAATTAATTGAACAGGCAAATTTTGATGTTACTTTTATGTCCGGGTTTGCCGCTTCTGCTTCTAGAATTGGATCACCAGATCTTGGGCTTATGACTTTTTCTGAAGTTTTGGATCAAGCTAATAATATTTGTAATGCTATTGAAATACCTATGATTGTGGATGGTGATACTGGTTACGGTAATGCTATGAATGTCAGAAGAACATTGAAAGAATGTTCAAAAGCTGGGTGTGCTGGAATTTTAATTGAAGATCAATTAGCTCCCAAGAGATGCGGTCATACTCCAGGTAAAGATGTAGTAGGAAGAGATGAGGCTTTTGATAGAATTAGGGCTGCAAATGATATGAGAAATGAGGGTTATGATATCTTAATTATGGCAAGAACGGATGCTAATCATACTCATGGGTTAACCGAGGCTATTGAAAGAGCACAAAAATTTTATGATTTAGGAGCTGATATTTTATTTATTGAGGCACCTAAAAATGAAAAAGAAATGATGACCATATGTAAAGAGGTACCAGGTCACAAAATTGCGAATATTGTTGAGGGTGGTATAACACCTAATTTATCTATGAAAGAGTTATCAGATATAGGTTATAAAATGGCTGTTTATCCATTGACAGTATTAAGTTCAGCAATGAAAGCCATGATTAAATCTTTAGATCTATTAATGAAAGATGAAGAAAGGTCTGATTTACTAATTGATTTTACAGATCTAAGAAAAAGAGTTGGGTTTAACGATTATTATGAGATATCCAGTAAATATGAAACATCGAAAAGAGACTAACAAAAGTGAATGGAGAGATTTTTAAATGAAAAGTTATCAGGTTGTAGATTTTGGAAAGCCACTCGAACTCAGAGAATATGATAATCCAAAACCTCAAGGCAAAGAGATTCTTGTCAAAATTTCTGCATGTGGTGTTTGTCATAGTGATCTCCATTTAGCTGATGGATATTTTGATCTTGGAGAAGGTAAAAGAATTACATTAGCTGACAGGGGTACTAAATTACCTTTCACTCCTGGTCACGAAATTACTGGCTCTGTAGTAGCAATAGGGGACGATGCAGAGGGTGTTGAAATAGGTGACACAGGCATTGTTTTTCCTTGGATTGGTTGCGGTAAATGTGAACAATGTCAAAAGGATAATGAAACATTATGTGAAGCTCCTAAATATCTTGGTGCACGCCTAAATGGAGGGTATTCAGATCACATAATAGTTCCAGATAGTAAATATTTGGTTTCATATGGAGATATGGATCCTGCAATGGCTGCACCTTATGCATGTTCAGGTCTGACAGCATTCAGCGCATTAAAAAAAATACCTGAAACTTCGTCAGATGATTGGATTATAGTAATTGGAGCAGGTGGAGTTGGTATCAATGGTGTTTTATTATCATCAGCTGTTCATAAAGCTAAGGTTTTAGTAATTGATAAAGATAAAGAAAAAAGAGAAAAGGCTCTTGAGGCTGGTGCTGCTGAAGCATTCTCTCCTGAAGATTCTGAAAATATTAGGAATATAATAGGTATAGGTGCAGCAGCAGCGATTGATTTTGTAGGAATGCCAGAAACTACAGACCTTGGTTTATCTCTAGTTAAAAAAGGTGGAATGGTTGTTGTTGTTGGACTTTATGGTGGTTCGTTAAAAATGTCCCTTCCATTAATTCCAATGAGGTCAACAATTTTAAGAGGATCTTATGTAGGTGAACTTAGAGAATTAAAGGAGCTTGTTGACATTATTAAATCTGGAAAAGTTGAATTGATACCAGTAAAAAAACAAGATCTAGAAACTGCTAATCAAGCTATGTCAGATTTGAGGGCTGGAAAAGTTAATGGCAGAATAGTTCTTATTCCTAAATAATAATATATGATCATTATAACTAAAATAGAGTAATAAAATGAATTCTAAAGAACACAACCATTCTCATCATGATCATGAACATGATCACGCACATTCACATTTGCCATCAGATCCCGAATTAAGGGTAAAAGCAATTGAGACATTACTATTAAGTAAAGGGTTAATAGACCCTAATACTCTAGATGAATTAATTGATACATATGAAAATAATATTGGACCTCAAAATGGAGCTAAGGTTGTTGCTAAGGCATGGGTTGATGAGGATTATAAAAAGAGACTTTTGGAGGATGCAACATCAGCTATTAGAGAATTAAGTTATCAAGGCAGGCAGGGTGAAAATATGGTTGTTGTAGAAAACACACCTGAAACCCATAACGTAGTTGTTTGTACTCTCTGTAGTTGTTACCCATGGCCTGTGTTAGGTATACCTCCAACATGGTATAAAAGTGATGAGTATAGATCACGGGCAGTTCGAGAGCCAAGAAAAGTTCTTTCAGAATTTGGACTAAATATAGATTCTAAAGTTCAAATTAAGGTATGGGACTCAACCGCAGAGCTAAGATATTTGGTTTTACCTATGAGGCCTACAGGATCCGAGAATATGAGCGAGGCTGAATTAGCAAAGTTAGTAACACGTAACTCTATGATCGGCACTGGGTTGCCAGAGAATGTTAAATGAGTAGACTTCATGATATGGGAGGACGTTTTGGTAACGGTCCTATCCCACTGTACAAAAATGAAAATAATAAAGTTGAAGATAATGAACCAACATTTAAATATGATTGGCATGCTAAAGCCTGGGCTGTAACTCTTGCTGCAGGTGCTCTTGGTCAATGGAACCTTGATCTTCGTGCCGGCGAAGCTCGTGCCGTCGTAAATCGTTCCCCTCTGGAAGGGCCCGGCGCCCACATCGAGCCAGTACAGATCATCGACGCGGGTGCCCGCGTCGAGGATGGCCTGGCAGGACGCGCCGGGGTTGTCCGCGGACTGGCCCAGCGGATCCTGGCCCTGGGTGGAGGCCGACCCCACCTCGCTGATCCGATCGCCATCGGTCGCGGTCACCTCGCAGGTCCAGTCCTCCTCGGGGGCGGTCTCGCTGGCCGGGACGAAGAGCGTGTCCCCTTCGTC
>CAJXMP010000293.1 GCA_913056515.1 uncultured Lewinella sp. | reverse complement strand
TTTCTTGGAATACATAATGCTCCAATTGAGCCTGAATAGGTGCAAAGATTGGAACGGGGCTATCATATAAACAATCGGATGGATCTATATTTCCATGATCTTCTGAATGATCTGAATTTTTTTCATTGGAACAAGAAACAAAACACAGGCAAAAAAATGTTAAGACGAAAACGAAAGATTTTAGTAGGAATCTTCTCATAAAGAAATCTATGTTTTTAATAAAAAATGATCAACAAATTATAGCTTTGTAGGGTCAATATTCTAAAACTAAATTAATTATTGTAATAATCTGCCAATGAAAGGGGGAACATCAACCAATATGCACCACCTAGTAGACCAATTTATGGAGTCAGTGGTTGCCAAAAATCCTGGAGAAGTAGAATTTCACCAAGCGGTAAAAGAAGTTGTCGAAACTATCATTCCTTTTATTCAGGAAAATCCAAAATATCAAGGTAAAGCTTTATTAGAAAGATTAACTGAACCAGATCGTTTAATCACGTTTAGAGTGTCTTGGGTAGATGACTCAGGTAAGATTCAGGTCAACAAGGGTTATCGAGTACAATTCAATAATGCATTGGGACCATACAAAGGTGGATTGCGCTTTCACCCTTCGGTTAATCAGTCTATTCTTAAGTTTTTAGGGTTTGAACAAATCTTTAAAAATAGTTTAACAACGCTTCCAATGGGTGGAGGTAAAGGAGGTTCAGATTTCAACCCTAAAGGAAAATCTGACAACGAAATCATGCGATTTTGTCAAGCTTTTATGATCGAATTGAGTCGACATATTGGAGCTGATACGGATGTTCCAGCTGGAGATATTGGAGTGGGTGGAAGAGAGATTGGATATATGTTTGGCATGTACAAAAAGATAAAGAATATTCACCACGGGGTCCTAACTGGAAAGGGATTAAGCTATGGGGGCTCTCTAATTAGACCAGAAGCGACGGGTTATGGATGCGTATATTTTGCCAACTACATGCTTGAAAAAGCTGGATTAGATATAAAAGGAAAGCAATGTCTAATATCCGGTTCTGGTAATGTGGCCCAATTCGCCGCAGAAAAGCTGATTAGTCTTGGTGCTAAGGTAGTTACTATGTCTGATTCTTCTGGATCTATTTATGATGCAGATGGAATTACAGCAGAAAAACTAGATTGGATAAAGGATTTAAAAAATAACAGGCGTGGAAGAATAAAAGCCTATGCCGATCATTTTGATGTGCTTTATTTAGAGGGGCAGCGACCATGGGCAATAAAGGGAGATTTGGCTTTTCCATGTGCTACTCAAAATGAATTAAACATCGAGGATGCCCAAAAATTGGTTTCTAATGGTGTGATTGCTGTTGCGGAAGGAGCTAATATGCCCGTTACAGCTGATGGGGTAGCTTACCTACAGGAAAATAATGTACTTTTTGCACCTGGAAAAGCTTCAAATGCTGGTGGAGTTGCAACCTCTGGATTAGAGATGAGTCAAAACTCTCTTAGGCTTAATTGGACTAGAGAAGAAGTGGATTCAAGATTGAAAGGTATCATGAAATCTATACATGAACAATGTATAGCCTACGGTACTAAACCAGATGGTTCTGTTGACTATGTTCAAGGAGCAAATATCGCTGGATTTGTAAAGGTTGCTGATGCAATGATTGATCAAGGAGTGATTTAAATTCTTCCAGACCAAATATTACTTTTAAGTGATTTGTTTGGGTGCACATATTTATTATTTTTGTGGCTCATACAATTACTAAATACAATATGGCTAGAGAATTACAACTTCGTGAGGCCCTTAATGAGGCAATGTCAGAAGAAATGCGTTTAGATGACAGAGTCTTTATCATGGGCGAAGAAGTAGCAGAATACAATGGAGCTTATAAAGTTTCCAAAGGTATGCTTGATGAGTTTGGACCTAAGCGTGTTATTGACACACCAATTGCTGAACTTGGTTTCGCAGGTATTGGAGTAGGTGCCGCTATGAACGGTCTTAGACCAATCGTAGAATTTATGACTTGGAACTTTGCAGTTTTAGCATTTGATCAAATCGTAAATAATGCAGCAAAGACATTATCACAATCTGCAGGTCAATTCAAATGTCCAATTGTTTTTAGAGGTCCATCAGGTGCAGCAGGTCAGCTTGCTCAACAGCACTCTCAAACCTTCGAAAGTTGGTTAGCTAATTGTCCAGGTCTTAAAGTAATTTCTACTGTAGATCCAGCTGATGCTAAAGGATTGATGAAAGCAGCCATTCGTGATGAAGATCCAATTTGTTTCATGGAGTCTGAAGTGATGTATGGACATAAAGGACTAGTTCCTGATGGGGAGCATATTGTAGAAATTGGTAAAGCAGCTGTAAAACGCGAGGGAACAGACGTTACTCTAGTTTCTTACAATAAAATGGTTCTGGTAGCTTTACAGGCTGCTGAAGAGTTAGCGAAAGAAGGTATTTCTGCTGAAGTGATTGATTTAAGAACTATCAGACCGCTAGATTACCATACTTTAGTACAGTCTTTGAAAAAGACCAATAGAATGGTAGTGGTAGAGGAGTCTTGGCCATTTGCCTCAGTAGCTTCTGAAATTGCATACCAAATGCAATCTTATGCATTTGATTATTTAGACGCACCAGTTGCTCGAGTTATGGGCGCAGATACATCTATGCCATATGCACCAACTTTGGTAGATGAATATATGCCAAACCCTGAACGTGTAATAAAGGCTGTGAAGCAAGTGCTTTACAGATAACCATATCACAAATAAAAAAAAGGGATGCCACATTGAGCATCCCTTTTTTATTTGACCTAATCAATAAGGAAAAGTTTATATGTTTAATGCTTGTAGGGCTTCCAATCTAGTGAGTTCTCTGATATCTCCAGTTTGCATGCTGTCTAAAGAAAGTCCACCCAAACCAACTCGTACAAGTCGTAGAACTGGGAAACCTATCTTAGCAAACATCTTTCTAACCTGACGATTTTTCCCTTCTGTCAAGCTTATTTGGACCCAAGAAGTAGGAATATTAGCACGCTCCCTAATGGGTGGTTCTCTGTCAGCTATTTCTATGGTGTTGCCCAAGAATTTAACTTTCGCTGTTTTACACTTATGATCTTTTTTGTTTACTCGGATCTTAAGTTTGCCATTTCTAAGCGTATCTAAATCCTGTTCTTCAGGAATACCCTCTATCTGCACCCAATAGACCTTTGATTTATTAGCGTTCGGATCAAGTAAATCTTTATTCAAGCGCTTATCATTCGTCAAAAGCAACAAGCC
>CAJXMP010000292.1 GCA_913056515.1 uncultured Lewinella sp. | reverse complement strand
GCTCGGCCAACGATTTTATAGAAATTTGATCATATCTAGGTTCTACTTGTTTTTTATTTGGAAATAGCCAAATCTGCAAAAACTCTACATCCCGGTCCGTCCGTCTATTGAACTCACTGTGATAGACTCCAGTACCTGCACTCATCACTTGAATATCTCCTTCTCGAATTACAGACACATTGCCCATACTATCTTTATGCTCCAAGTCTCCCGCCAGAGGAATAGAAATGATCTCCATATTATCATGTGGATGCCTATTGAATCCTCTTCCAGCTGCAACTTTATCATCATTTAAAACCCTGAGCACTCCAAAGTGCATACGATCCGGATTGTAATAATTGGCAAAGCTAAATGAATGCTTGGTATCTAACCAACCATGGTTTGCCCCTCCTCTACTCGAAGCGCGATGTAATACAGCATTCACCTTTTCTTCCTCTACATTTGGCAAATGATTGAATCCTACTTGCTTCATCAACTTATCATAAGTAGATGTTGTAGTAGTTTTCGCCTTTGCTTTAGACAAACCAAATACACTAGCGATCCCAGTCAACAACGAGTGCTTTAAAAACTCTTTTCTTTTCATAACTTAAAATTCGTAATTACGAACAAAACAAAATAAATGAAATGGAGTTTAAAATCAATCCCTATTCTACATCAAAAATCCATTATTGGCTTCAATAGGTTTAGGAATATCCGTATCATCGATCATCTCTCTCAAATCAATTTCTATACCCCTAGCAATAGAAGTTATCGGAACATCATTATAAGTGCCTTCAAAAGGATTTTCAGAATAATCGCCAATCTTTTCCATCAGAAAGAAAATCCAGATAATCAATGCAGATAAAAGTGGACCAAGCCAGAAGGTCCAATTATCAATGGATTTAAAAATATCCATTAACCCCAGAGGAACAAAAATGCAGAACAATAGGGTCAACCATAAAGCGGTGGAGGCATATTGCCGTGGAAAAGGAAAGTTCTTTATTCGCTCTGACTTGCCTTGATCTTCATAGAAGGAAACAATCAAGTGATGAAATTCCATATGCCTAAAATCTTCAAAATATCCTTCATCTCTTAATTCTTGTAGACGTCTTGACTGAATTTTCAAGATTTGAGTAGCCAGATTTGCCTTTCCTTTGATTTCGTCCAACTCCGCTGGACTCAAAAATTGCTCCAACTCTTGACTCAACTTATGGTTGTAATCCTCACAAACCACTGGAGAATAAATAGCATTTAATCGCTCATTTAAATGCTCCCAAGGTCTACTCAAGCGTAGTTGGTGGCGTAAAGCCGTCATCCAAGCAATATGTCTGTAAACGATTTCTTTTTGAAGGCTTTTCTGGTCCTGACCTTGTACAAAAGCAACGACTGCAGCAGAGAAGGATCTAGAGTTGTTTACGATACTTCCCCAAATCTTTCGGGCCTCCCAAGTTGTATCATAAGATCTATTATTCTTAAAGCCCAGATAAAAAGCCACGGCGATACCTATAATACTAATTGGCTGCCAAGGAATCAGAATATCAATATCCGTGAAATGGTAAAGAAGAGCTATAATTAAGGCATATAGCAAGCCAATGATAAAAGGTTTCTTAGACCAATTAAGCGTCATCCAAAACCCATAATTTCTTTTAATATACATGGGGACCTTTATTTTGTTAAAGTAAAATAAGGTCTTTACCTGAAAGCATAAAAGAAAAGGAAGTAATTATTGGAAGCCTTTAAAGCTTTTTCATCAAAGAAGCATATTCATTTGCTACAGCAGCAGAAGAATAAATAATATCCTTTCCAGTCTTAGTAGTTATGGATAAGAATTGGGCATCCGCTCGGTCCACAAACAATTTTACAGATCGACCATCCTTTAGGGTGAAATGTCCTGCAAGTTTACCACCAACAGCAGAACCATTGACCCTTGTTTTAACCGCAGGCAAACTATCTAATAAAAGTACTTCATCGATGTCCATATAAGGAATATCCTCCCCATACAAACCCGTTATCACAAGATGATTGTCTTCAAATACAAGTGCATTACCTTGATCGGTATAAAACCCCAACAAAGCAATAACGACGCCTAGCACTCCTAGTACGCCTGCAGCCCAATTTAATTTTCGATGTTCTTCAGGTTTATTAAAGTGTTTGGTTTTTAATATAAAATACATGTAGGCGAATACAGGAACTACACCCACCAAATAAATTTGATAGAGTTCACTATCAATCAGTTCAAAGCCAAGTCCACCAATGATTATTATGGAGCCTAAGGCAATATGAAACCATTTAAACAGATGCATAAATCCCTTAAGATCAAAGGCAGCTCGATCTTCCTCACTCATCGTATTATAGCCCGATAATAAAACGTGTGCATTACCCTCGTGCACAAAAAATGCAATAAGGATGAAGAGCAAACCAAAACCTAAAGTAAAATACATCATAGTATCCATGTTATTTCGAAAGAATTACTTTACCTAAATGCATAGCATTTCCCTAATTGACATTATTTTATACAATGTAATGAAAGCTAAATGAATTAAATATCCTACTCGACCAATACAAAAAAAAGTTCTACTAAAAGTAGCATTAAATTGGAGAAAAAAGGCCGAGCTTTGCTCGGCCCTATCAAACGATAACTTATTATTATTTTATAAACTCGATGGCTAATGGATATTTGTAGACTTCACCATTACTGGCTTTCACAGCACCTAGAATGGCAAACACTACAGTACAAACGGCAACAGCAATTAATATCAAGACTCCTATACCGATAAGCACTAAAATCGCACCACCAATGACATAAATAATGGAGCTAATCATCCAATTCAAGATATTCTTTCCGTGCTGATCAATCAAAATACTCTTATCCTTGTTCGTTGTCCACATCACCACAGGTAGGATTATGCCCCCGAAAGGAACAATAGCACCTGCAAAAATAGATAAGTGCATCAAAATAGTAAAGGTTCGAAGATCCATACCCCAGGGTTGGAAATCATCATACTCCAAGGAGTCACCGACAAATTGATCGTCAACTAAATTACTGTCTTCCATAATTTTATATTTAAAGGTTTACAGCAATGTAGTATGGACAACCGTAAGCCTAAAATTTTGACGACAAAGTACCTCAAATTTTAGGCGAATGAATCATTAATTCAGATACACTAAGTCCTGGATAGCATCTCCTTGAAAATCTAATCATAGCTGCCGTCTGCTACTTCTTTTGGGGTGCTCTTCTAAAAGCTTAACATAGTGGGCGTAAAAGGCATTGACAAAACTTAAAATA
>CAJXMP010000291.1 GCA_913056515.1 uncultured Lewinella sp. | reverse complement strand
GGATTTGAAGTAGTTGGACTTATTGATACGCTTCAAAATAGTCCAGGTAATGCAGCTAGTAATCCTTTTGAACGTTATAATCTATTGAATGAATTGGCGGATTTCACCCAAGTTAATCCTCCAATATATCTACCTGATACCAATTGGATAAGTCAAGTAGTAGATGGTCTGTTCTGGTCTTGTGAGCAAAGAAATTGTAAGGCATACTTAGATTTAAGGGTGTTTAGTGCTACCCCTGAGTGGTTAAGGGATGAAGCATTTAATCATTTCATCAACTTGCAATACGCCTATTTTCCATTTGATAGTATCCAAATGGGCTATTCTTCTCATTATTTGATAGATGGGTCGAAGATTTATAGCACTTTAGGAGATATGCGTTATTTTAACCGACTAGGAGCATTAGATATGTTGGATAATCAAACCCAGTTTAAATATTCAGCTATTTCATCCTTGTGGGAGGAGACTTTGGATCATTTGGCTTGGGATAATAAGCCGTATTGGAATGATTTGGATGCAGTCTTACAAGAATTAGAAAGTATACAGAGCTTAGAAAAAGTACAATCAAAGCAAAAGTATGCTGTACAATTATCAGCCTATAGAAGCTTAATTGAACAGGAAGATCATATAGACTTTTTTAATCACAGAACAGGAATTTTTAATAATGAGTAAGCGAGGATTTTTTCAATTATTAGGTGGCTTTTTAGGGATAGAATCAGCAGATTCTAAACGTAAAAAAGCTTTCATGGAATTGTCTGATGCATTGGTTCAGGAGGTGCGAGATTTTAAGGTTCCGCTGATTTCTGTAGAACAAAAGGAATTTGAATTATTGAGCTTGAAACAAGATATCCTTCAAAAACCGAGACGTCGAAAATCAAAGGTTCTTCAATTCAATAATATCTACCACGAACCAGTTTTTGTAAGTATAGAAAAAGCGGTAGATCGCTATATCGGTGATGCAGCCTTAAAAGTATTCTCTAAAAGCGGAGTGTATACCTTTTGGATTAGACCAGATTATGTCAGTATTTGGAATGGAAAAGAATTTTGGGGTAATCTGATGCCAGATGGTCGATTTGTATTCAAGAATAATAAGGTGGTTGGACAAGTGAAAACCAACCACAACCACAAACGCTTGGAAGTATGGGTAAGTGAACAACTTCAAGTAGCCATAGATCTTACTCAGCGCGACATTAAAGATTCAACAAGAGCATTGAGTTATGCATACTTTAGCACAGATTCCGCTTATGAATTATCGGCTATGCTTGCTTTGTTCATATTAGCAAATCCAGATGCTGGGTTTAAGTTTACGTTTTAATCCACTAAGCCTCGGCCTGCTTTATTGATTTTACCTTCTTTTTGCAATTGCTTCAGCATTCGATCTAAAATACCATTAACGAATTCTTTGCTTTTATCTGTACTGTATGATTTAGATAAATCCACGTATTCATTCAAGGTTACTTTAGTAGGAATAGAAGGGAAGGAGGTGAATTCTGCAATGGCTAGTTTTAAACTAATTCGATCGATGATAGCCATGCGGTCAAAATCCCAGTTTTCTAAGAAAGGTTTGATTTGATTATTATATGCTGAGTCATTTTCGTAAACCATTTCAAGCAGACGCATTCCAAAATCCTGTACGGTATCTGCGTTTAATTGGAAGGGCTCATAAAATTCCTCATCTGAAATAGGAAGTGCTTTTATCGTCTTTTTTATAGAACCTAATACTATAGACTTATCATCAATCCAATTGATGAAATGATCTTCTATTAAGTCAACGAACAACTCGTGATTTACACAGAATTTGTATAAGGCTAGCAGGATATTGATTTGGATATCAATGTCTTCTGAGTCATTTTTTAGGTACTCTTGATAGGATTCGGTATTGGAGAAGTCCCTGTATAATTGGGTTACGAAGTCTGCATCTATCAAATTCAACACTCCATTTAATCTACATTCATCTTTAAATGCAGTAGAGTTAATCAATAATTGGCTGAGTGGATTATCGGCTAGTTTAGGTGTAAATGCCCGGTCTTGTTCTGATGGGAGCATTTTGCTTCGTTTCTTGGAGTAATCAACTCGAGCATAGTCGGCGATTCTTGATATTATCCAGAGGTTGAATAAATATAAGTCATAAGATTTTTGAACAGATAACAAGTAGTTCTTCTTTAGATCCGCTAATGAACTTGATGCATCTCTGTTGTGTGCATACAGGGCTTGCATGACCTTGATTCTTATGTTTCTCCTACTCAGCATATCAAAATAGATTGTTGAACATTTTCAAAAATATAGTACAAAACTACTGCATTCGTTTTGAGGATGCAAATAAAGGAAGAATATTTCAGTATTTATGGAGAAAGACAAAAAAAGCTGCCCTAAGGCAGCTTTTTTTATTGCATGTATGTGTTTTTTACAGACTCAAAGTCTGGTAATTTCTTGATGTGCCATTTGTGCACGATTTTACCATCTTTCCACAATACAAAACCAGGATTAGAGCGTACTATGGTTTTTAGTAAAATATCATCAGCCATGTAGAATGGCATACTGATACCTAATTCCTCTTGGAAGGCCTCCAACATTTTGGCATCTGTTAATCCAACTACTTCATAGCAAGAGATTCCTGCAGCTTGAGCCGCTTGAATAAATGGAACAGCTGTTGATTTATATTTTTCCAAAACATCAGCAGACCAAGTATAACTAGTCTCTACACCATCTTTTTCAACTACTTCTACTATAGATTCCTGAATATACATGGAGTCAGGATTTACTTGGATGGTGTCCAAACGGGTTATGGTATCTGTTAATACCACAGGTACTTGTTCCTGCTCATATTTGAGCTTATGTGCAACAAGCATGATGGCATATCCCTCATCGTAAAGGATTTGATCCGTCGCATCATTACCGTCTAAATCTTGGACTTCAAAGTCTGAAATTTTAGTGGCTTCTATACTTGGCTTACTAGTGATTTGTTCAGCTGACCAGCCATCAGCTTTCGGATAATTTTTATAATCTGCCAAATATTGTTCCATGCTCATTTCTGCCGTCTCAATGGTGTTGCCGTCCTCATCTTTTTTGCTTAGAATATATCCAAGGACTTGAACATTGGCTTGAGCTTCCATTTCTAACTCCTTGGTCGTTCTTACATCCTTACCTATAGCAAAGGGTCTGAAATCTTTATGTGGAATATCCCAAACATAATTGCTGAAACAGTAAATCAATAGCACAGGAATGGACCCAAAGCTGATGATATCTCTCACTTTTGCGCTTGAAATCTCATGCATTT
>CAJXMP010000290.1 GCA_913056515.1 uncultured Lewinella sp. | reverse complement strand
GCAGAAAATAAGACCATGGCCAGCCAGCCGCAGGCAACAATCAGATAACCCTCTCTTTTTCGAACAGCTAGCTGATCTGTTTTAGGCTTGAACTGTCGGATAAAAAATCCAAAAAACAGGGTCACTCCAGCTGCTGTCAGCAGCGGCATAGTGTCTTGTTCTTCAAAGTATATGGAAAACGGTATACAGCATAGCATCATTACCCCAACGAGCATGAGTAAAAAACCAACTACATTCCTAATGGGCCAGATACTGATCATATTATCTGAATAACTGTTCTACAACGGGGATGGTTTCTGGCATGGCAAATACTATAACCTTATCTCCAATAGCTAATTGGAAATCCCCATCTGGGATAAATCCTTTTTGATTACGAACCACACCACCTACTACGACTGATTTAGGTAGCGGTAATTCGGAAATAGGATTATTGGTGATCTGATTATCTCTATGTACCTCGAATTCAATAAGCTCTGCATCTACACCCTTAAGTGATACAATCTCCTCTACTTTTCCTTTTCGGATAAAACGGAAGATATTATTTGCTGCAATCAGTTTTTTATTGATCAGTGTATCTACTCCAATATTTTGGGAGATATGTACATAGTCCGAATTCTCTACCTGAGCAATAGTCTTGAATACACCGTGATTTTTAGCACTAAGTGAAGTGATGATATTGGTCTCGGAATTTGGGGTAAGCGCTAAAAAAGCATCCATATTGTCTAATCCCTCCTCCTCTAATAAATCCATATTAGAAGGATCTCCATTGATGATAAGTGTGTTATTGAGGTTTTCCGCTAAGAAATTACATCGATCCTTATTTTTTTCTACTATGGTAACACTAAAGTCTTTTTCCAACACTTTCGCGGTTAGATAGGTTAAATTCCCACCACCAACTATCATGATTCTTTGAATCTTACCATTCTCTTTACCAATGTATTCCTTAAGCGGAAGCTTTTTACGGTTATTCGTCATGAAGAACACGTGGTCATTCTCCTGAAGTGTAGTACTCCCCTCTGGAAGTATAGTTTCATTATTTCTTAAAATTGCAATAGGTCTAACCATGCCGTTAAGCACAGATGATACCCTTAGTTCACGCAGACTTTTGTCTTTTAAAGGCGAACAAGCTTCCAAGGTCAAGCCGACTACAGACATTTTACCTCCTTCAAAGTCAAACACATCTGTGAAGTAGGTTTCGTGGATCAATTTTTGGATCTCTAAAGCAGCAAGCTTATTAGGACATATTACAGAATCAATACCTAAGTCAGAGAAATCTACCTGAGCTCCTTTAGCAATATATTCTTGATTTTGAACTCTGGCCACCGTTTTGGTAGCACCCATTTTTTTAGCTAGAATAGCAGAAATGAGGTTGGTTTTTTCGGAGGTGGTAACTCCTAAAAAAAGATTGGCCTTTTGCACCTCAGCAGCCTGTAACACTTCTAATGAAGCACAATCTCCACAAATAGTAAGTACGTCCAAACGACTTGAAATCACATCGAGTACATCCTGGTCTCGATCTATCAGGACGATATTCTGGCTTTCTTGGGCAAGGAGCTCTGCTAAATGATAACCTACATCCCCGGCTCCTGCTATGACAATATTCATAATGCAATACTAATGTAAATGCCTATTGGCAATCTAATGGGAACAAAATTACAAGAAAAAATGCTTATTAGTGGACTTATTTCGGGTAATATTCGTTTTACACTAGACTAAGCCAATGATAAAATGTTAGTAGCATGACAAGAATACTTATGGTTTGTCTAGGAAACATCTGTCGTTCACCGCTTGCAGAGGGTATTCTGAGACAAAAAATTAAGGAAAAAGGCCTGGATTGGGAAGTGGATTCAGCTGGTACTTCGGGTTACCATGCAGGTTCATTACCAGATACTAGATCTATTGGTGTGGCCAAGGCTCATGGTGTGGATATACTAGACCAACGATCACGTCCATTGCAACATGCTGATTTTTTACATTTTGATTTGGTTTATGTTATGGATAAAGCTAACTTAAGGGATGTTAAGGCTATGGCTCCAAATGTTGAATTGGCGAAGAAAGTTCAATTAATTATGGACCTGGTCCATCCAGGAGAACATGTGGAGGTTCCTGATCCTTATTGGAATGACAACGGATTTGAAGGGGTCTTCCAAATGCTTGAAGAGGCCTGTAGTGTCTTAGTTAGTCAAGCGGAATTAAGCAAATATTGAAATCTGAATTAATATAAAAAAGCCTGCTGAATTTCAGCAGGCTTTTGTTTTTATTGGAAAGCGCGATCCACAATATCTTGTTGTTGTTGATCGTGTACTTTTTTGAATCCGGTAGCTGGTGAGGCCGAAGCTTTTCTAGCAATCACCTGAATGGATCTATGCTGGTGCAAACTCATAAAGATATGCTGCCAAGCACCCATGTTTTCAGGTTCTTCCTGTACCCAGAAGGTTTCTGCATCACTATACTTTTTGAATAATGCTTCGATTTGACTATCGATCAATGGATAAAGTTGTTCTATTCTAACAATAGCCACATCTTCTCTCTTATCTGTTCTTTGTTTGTCTAGTAAATCAAAATAAACTTTACCTGTACAGAGGAGTAAGCGTTTAATCTTCTTCCCAGAACGTGCACCCACCTTTGGATCATCCAAAATTTCTTGGAATCTGTTCTTCGTTTCAAAATCCTTAAATACTGAAACCACCTCTGGGTGACGCAATAAGGATTTAGGAGACATAACCACCAATGGCTTTCTAAACGGTCGAGCAATTTGTCTTCTCAGTAAGTGGAAGAAATTGGCTGGACTCGTCACGTTTGCAACGGTCATGTTATATTCTGCACACGATTGTAAGAATCGCTCTAATCTAGCGGAAGAGTGCTCAGGTCCTTGACCTTCATATCCATGAGGTAAAAGGAGTACTAGACCACTCATACGACGCCATTTAGACTCTGCCGCTGAGATATACTGGTCAAGAATAGTTTGAGCGCCATTATAGAAATCTCCAAATTGAGCTTCCCAGATCACTAGATTCTCTGGTGATGCTAATGAGTATCCATATTCGAATCCAAGTACGGCAAACTCAGATAGTAGTGAATTGAAGATTCGGAATTGGCCCTGTTTTTTAGCAATTCCATCTAGGCGATTGTGTGCTTCAAAGGTCTTAGAATCATGAATAACCGCGTGTCTATGCGAGAAAGTACCCCGTTGAACATCCTGACCAGAGATTCTAACATCTCTACCCTCTAGAAGTAATGACCCATAAGCCAATAACTCTGCCATAGCCCAATCTAATTGGCCATT
>CAJXMP010000289.1 GCA_913056515.1 uncultured Lewinella sp. | reverse complement strand
TTAATTCCAGTTAATACTCAAGTTTTGATCTAAATCAGGATGTAGACTACGACCAACAGGACAAAATTCTGCTATTTTGGTGATCAGTTTTTTCTCACTTTCGGAATATCCTTTAGCCGGCATAGAAATAGTCATATTAATCGTGGCAATTCTTCTTGGATTAGAAGCCATTATTTTTTCAACCGTTCCTGTTGCACCTTTGATATCTAATCCTTTTTCTTCAACCTTGATTGCAATGGTAGTTAGAATACACCCCAATAATGCTGTAGCAACTAGGTCGGTGGGCGAGAATGCCTCTCCTTTACCTTTATTATCTACCGGTGCATCCGTAATAATCTCATTTTTTGATCGGATATGTGTACATGTAGTCCTCAAGTCACCATTATAAATGATCTCTGCTGTCATAATCAGTGTATAATTTTTATTTTTAGGATAAACCAACTAAAGTGTAAAACACAAAATAGTGGTCAAGCATAAAAATACATATTAATCCGAATGTATAAGGATAAAAAAGTAGCCGTTGTTCTTCCTGCTTATAATGCGGAAAAAACATTGCAAAAAACATTGGAAGAGATTCCAACTGAGCTTGTAGACATTATTATCCTTGGCGATGATAATAGCTTAGATAATACGGTGGAATTAGCTCGAGGTTTAGGCATTCAGGAGATTTGTAAACACGACATCAACAAAGGATATGGGGCCAACCAAAAGACCCTATACACTAAAGCACTAGAATTAGAAGCAGACATTGTTGTCATGGTCCATCCAGATTATCAATACACCCCCTTACTTATACCTGCAATGGTCAATATTATTGGAGAAGGCTTATATGATGTTGTGTTGGGTTCTAGGATTTTAGGGAAGGGCGCTTTAATAGGCGGCATGCCGAAATATAAATATGTAGCAAATAGATTTTTAACCTTCTTTCAAAATCTCTTAGTCAGTCATAAATTATCCGAATACCATACTGGGTATAGAGCATTTAGCGCTGAAGTCCTACAGGGAATAAAATTTATGGAAAATTCAGATGACTTTGTTTTTGACAACCAAATGTTGTCCCAAATCATCATGAAGGAATATGGAATAGCAGAAATAACCTGTCCTACTAAATACTTTGAAGAAGCTTCATCAATAAACTTCAAACGAAGTATGACCTATGGAATAGGTGTATTGAAAACTTCCATCATTCATAGATTGCACAAATGGAAGTTGATAAAAAGTAAGCTATATTGACCTTTTGGCATTGGCGCGAGTGAACATTCTTCGTCCAATTACTAAAAGGGCAAGTGCTAGGGTGTAAGTGAGAGTAGCAGTCATTTTGACTCGATTGTTTTCTTGTGAAACGCAATTATCTGAATAATATTTAACCTATCCTATTTTTTAAGATTTAATGAAAAATAAAATAAAAGATTTCTTAGACGAGCGCGTAGAGCGATACAATCGAGCCTCCTTTATTGCGGATGATCCAATCGCTTTGCCACATCGCCAAAAGAAATTACAGGATAAAGAAATCATTGGTTTTTGGGTCGCTATGTTGGCTTGGGGACAGAGTAAGACCATCATTAAAAGTGGTGAACGCCTGCTGGAACTTATGGACCAAAGTCCCCACGACTTTGTTTTAAACCATAGTGAACAAGACTTAAAATCATTTGAGCATTTTGTACACCGGACCTTCCAACCTACAGATGCACTCTATTTTATTGAATTTTTTAAACAGTACTATCAAGAGCATGATAGTCTAGAGCAAGCCTTCAGCAAACATATTCAAGCTACAGATGAAACCATTGAGCATGGATTGGTAGGGTTTTCCGAGACTTTTTTCAGCTTACCTTTTGCCCCACAACGAACCAAAAAACATGTACCCAACCCCAAACGGAAATCCACCTGTAAACGACTAAATATGTTCTTAAGGTGGATGGTGCGTCAAGATGATAAAGGAGTTGACTTTGGAGTTTGGAAATCTATTAAACCCGCTCAATTATTAATACCATACGATGTACATGTGGAGCGCAGTGCAAAACAATTGGGATTGGTACAAAGAAAACAACGAGATTGGAAAGCAGTACTGGAGTTAACCTCCAATCTAAGAGAAATGGATCCAACAGATCCAGTAAAATACGACTTTGCCTTGTTTGGTTTAGGGGTATTAGAAAAGGCCGACATGAGTCGACCTTTCTAAATTTATTGTCTTTCTAAGGAAAACTGTTTGATTAACATTTTTCCAGCTTTTTCTTCTAAAAGAATAGTAGACCGGAAAGAGCCTGAATTAGTGTGAAGCTTTCCGATATAATATTTCATGTGCTTCGTACTTGATGCTCCATGGTGTAAATTCCTAAAGCTTTTAGGAGGATATTTACCAAAAAAAGCATGCAATACTTTTACTGCCTGGTCTTTACTGTATACATCATCTACTCTGCCTATATTCAACTCAATCTCTTGATCAAAATAATAAGACAAAGACTTTGCATCTCCAAGACGAATAGCATCAGAAATTTCAGCAAGATCCGTCTGAGCAAATGAAAAAGATGCAATAAATGCCGACATCAAAACAATAGCTTTCATATTATTTCTTTTTCGAATTAAAATTGGGGTATCGATATTAAAGTTAATGTAAAATACTAATGTCTACAAGCCTAATTATTGTTCATTTTCAGCTTCATAAAATCAAATTCCTTCTTAACTTTAGTATATAAACGATAAATACAGCTATTTATTTTTAATAGCACCTAACCTAGAACCACTCCTTTAGTTAGTAAAACAGCATATATATGCAAGATGGATTTAATAAAATGGCCCTTATCATTCTAGATGGTTGGGGGATTGGTCAAAAAGATCAAACAGATGCTATTCATAGCGCCCCTACACCTTTCTTTGACCAATTGATCCAAGATTATCCAAATGCTACTTTAACCACCTTCGGTAATGAAGTAGGATTACCACAAGGACAAATGGGTAATTCTGAGGTTGGCCATTTGAATATTGGTGCAGGTAGAATAGTATATCAAGAATTAGCTCGAATCAATAAAGAGATCAAAGATAAAACTCTTGAACAGAATGCAGTACTCCGTAAATTAATTCAGCAGGCTAAACAAGAGGGTAAAAAAGTCCACTTATTTGGACTATTATCTGATGGGGGTGTACATGCACACATCAACCACATGCAAGTGCTCAGTCAAATACTTAGCGATGCTGGATTAGAGGATATATTTATCCATGCCTTTATGGATGGTAGAGATACCTCACCAACAGGTGGAGCTGATTATATTAAACAATTAAAAGCCGTTATTGATAATAACCAGGCCAGACTAGCCA
>CAJXMP010000288.1 GCA_913056515.1 uncultured Lewinella sp. | reverse complement strand
TTAGTGAGGTTACCTCTGCAGGTCGGTTTGGACATATTCAAAAGGGGCATGGGATTACATTTGCAGATTTTGATAGAGATGGGGATCAGGATATTTATGCTATAATGGGTGGAGCATTTGAAGGAGATGTTTTTACCAATGTACTGTTTGATAATCCATTAAGTCAGAATGATTGGCTGGTTTTATGTTTAGAAGGTGTTCAAACAAATCGCTTTGGAGTTGGCTCAAAGATTAAAGTCACTCTGGATTCTGGAAGAACCATTTGGCATACGATAAGTTCAGGAGCTAGTTTTGGAGCTAATCCGATGCAAGCTTCTATTGGATTAGGTCCAGAAGCCACTATTACATCTGTAGAAGTTTTTTGGCAAAATGGAACTGATCAAAGCTATTCTGGAATTAAAAAGAATGGACGTTATCTATTAATTGAAGGAACAGCTGCTGCTAAACAATTAGATTATAGTAGTACGCAATTTGAAAAGGGTTCACATCAACATCATCATTAGCGTAATTTTATACCATGAGAATAAATATTTTAATTTCAATTTTAGGCTTGTTTTTAATTAGTTGCGATGCCTTAAGTACCTATGATCAAGCTGCACTTGTCGGTAGTTGGGAAGCAGTAGAATGGAAGAATTTGAGTACAGGCGAGCTTATACCTGGCCATGTGAGCTTTTCTTTTGATGATAACGGAAGGTATAAAGCAAGGTATGGAGATTCCTTAGAGCAAGGAAGGTATTGGATGGTTTCTGATAATTTGCATACGGTGGAAGATGGTATGGCTGAGAAAAAGGTAAAGATTGAAAAATTGACTGCTGATTCCTTGGTATTTGGAATGAATCGAATGGGTCAATTAGAGTCTTTGACCTTGTTGCGTAAATAACCCTCTTTATAAAAATATATGCTTTTGTTATGAAGCTTTTATGGTCTAGAATTTCATGCGCTTTTTTGGCGGTATTGGCTGGTCTGTCTACCGTAAATGGTCAAACCATTGATCATTGGGAAACGGTGGTTCAAAATGATGTAGAATGGGCTTATCACATCGGTAGCACGCCACCTGCACAAGGATGGTCTGCGCAGGCCTTTAACGATAATACTTGGGCCAATGGAATTGGTGGTATTGGGTATGGCGATGAAGATGATAATACATTAATTGCTAATACACTATCCTTATATCTTAGGCATACTTTCGAGCTAACTCAATTGTCAACCATTGAGCACGTAGTGTTATATGCCGATTATGATGATGCATTTGTAGTCTATTTAAATGGCGTTGAAATTGCTCGGAGGTTTATAGGTCAAGTTGGGGTTATGCCTAACCATAACCAAGGAGCTGATAATTTTCATGAAGCTTCTATGCCTTTTGGAGGGATTCCGGAACAAATCCATTTAGATCAAAATTTAATTCAGTCTTTAATCGTTGAGGGAGAGAACGTCCTGGCTATCCAAGTGCATAATGAAAATATCAATTCTTCTGACTTGAGTAGTAATTTTTGGTTGATGGTAGGATTGAATACCTCCAATAACTTATATGGGGAAAATCCAAGTTGGTTTTTTCCTCCATTTTTTTCTTCCAATCTACCTTTGATTTTTATTGAAACCCTTGATACGGATGAAATTTACGATGAACCCAAAGTGCCTGCTCATATGGGAATCGTAGATAATGGTCCGGGGCAATTAAATGATTTTGATGATGCTTATAATGGCTATGATGGATTGATTGCTATTGAAATTAGAGGAGCTTCATCTCAAATGTTTCCTAAAAAGGGGTATGGATTTGAAACGCAGGATGTAAATGGAGACAACAACAATGTCAGTTTATTAGGGATGCCGGCTGAAAATGATTGGATTTTTCATGGGCCTTATGCGGATAAGTCTTTAATGCGAAATGCTTTAGCCTATCATATGGGTAATTTGACTGGGAGATACGCACCAAGAACTCGATTTTGTGAATTGATTATTAATGGCGATTACAGAGGAGTTTACTTATTGACTGAGCGCATTAAAAGAGATGATAATCGGGTGGATATAGCTAAACTCAATCCCGAGGATATAACTGGAGATGAACTAACGGGGGGATATATTTTACAGATTGATAGAGATGATGATAGTACGGAGGATGATGGCTGGTATTCAGAGTATCCCGACTTTAAATTTTATGCTTACCATTATCCCAAATACGAAAGTATTATGCCGGAACAGTCGGCTTACATCCGAGATTATATGGAAAGTTTTGAGGATGCCATGTATGCTGGTAATTATCAGGCTACCTATCGCGATTATGTAAATGTCTCTTCCTGGGTGGATTATTTTCTAGTTACTGAGATAGGCAAACATATTGATGCTTACAAGTTGAGCTTCTACATGTATAAAAAGAAAGAATCTAATGGGGGTAAATTGTATTTTGGACCCCTTTGGGATTTCAACTTAGGCTTTGGGAATTTTGATTTTGCCTGTCCTGCAGATCCAGAAGGATGGTCCTATCTGTTTGGTGATTATTGTAGTTTTTGGTTGCCATTTTGGGCAAAAAAATTGACGGATATTCCTCAGGTTAGTCATGAAATTAATTGCAGGTGGGAGGAGCTAAGAGCGGGTCCTTTTCAAACAGATTCATTGATTCAATACATTGATGATCAAGTAGCTTTATTGGAAGATGCACAGGTGCGAAATTTTGATCGTTGGCCGGTATTGGGTGAGTATGTATGGCCGAATAATTATATAGGGAATAGTTACGAGGAAGAGGTAGATTTTTTGAAGGATTGGTTGATTGAGCGATTAGATTGGATGGATGCTAATATGATAGGGAATTGTGCCCTTTATGAACCAACTTCAACAAAGGAGCTTAACCAGGTATTTCATGTTTATCCTAATCCAGCTTCTAGTGAGTTATTTGTTGAGTTTACCGATACAAAAGTGCAGGATAACCAAATCTATATTTTTGACTTATTAGGTCATTTGGTATATCAAGAGACTATTCAAAATGCACAACATAGGATTGACGTAAAATCATTTGCTCCAGGCATGTATGTTTACCATATTCGTGGTGGTGGAAATACAGTATATACTGGTAAATTTAATGTAATTGAATGCAAATTAGTCGAGGTTATTGTGATTTAGTCGAAGTTAGTGTAGTTTAGTGCCATTTAGTGTAGATTTAGTGTGAATTAGGACCAAATTACCACCCCAAAAAAAAGCTGGGAATAGGAAAATAAGTTTCCATGAGCTTACATGTACGTGTGTATATAAGTTCACACCGTGAGGAATGTTTTTGGAAGGGACCCGAGGCTGTACCAGGCCAAAGTAAGAGGTATGTGATGGACTGCTTG
>CAJXMP010000287.1 GCA_913056515.1 uncultured Lewinella sp. | reverse complement strand
TAGTCCGCTTCAGGCAGAAGCTAGACGTGACGCCCAGATGAGTCAACAGGAAAAGGTAGCTCAAGCAGATTATATCCTTACAAATGATAAAAGCTTAGACGAATTGGAAATTCAAGTCAAAGCATTGGACAAACAAATTCGAGAACAATTTAATTTAGGCCAATAAATCATCAGACTCATGTAGTTTGTTGGCATGACAACGCACGATCCGCGCGGGAAAATTTTCAAGGATTCTAAAATCATGTGTGGCAAACAATACTGAAGTATTATGTGTCTCTGATAATTCTCGAAATAACTTCAAGATATCATCAGAAGTCTCTGGATCTAAATTTCCCGTGGGTTCATCTGCTATGATTAAGGCAGGTTTGTTTAATAATGCTCTAGCAATTACAACGCGCTGCTGCTCCCCTCCTGAAATCTCATGCGGCATCTTGTTTTTTATGGCTTCATCTAGTCCAACCAACTTAAGGACCAGCATAATCCTTTTATCCATATCAGATTTAGAAGACCAACCAGTGGCTCTTAAAACGAAGGCAAGATTTTGATATACACTTCTATCCATCAGTAAATTAAAATCTTGAAAAACGATACCTAGTCGACGTCTAAGTTGGTGCACATGGGACGACTTGAGCCCATTTAACTGAAATCCGACTACTTCGGCAGAACCATTCGTTAAGTTTAAATCGCCATACAGTGTTTTGAGCAATGAAGTTTTACCCGTACCCGTTTTACCAATCAAATAAACGAACTCTCCTTGACTGATTCTAAGGTCTATTTGATCCAGAACTAATTGATCTTTTTGATAAATACTTATCCCCTTTAGGTTCACTATTTCTTTAATCATGGTATTGAAGTGCACTAGCGTGCTTATTTTTGACGAAAAACTTATGAAATATAGTTAGAATTTAGCTTTGTTATCTTTAGTTTTGCAATTAATCTTCATTGAATTTCGTATATGACTAAATTACAAATTATTAGTGTATTCATAATTGGCTTAGCTATTGCCTTGATTGCATTTTCAGGGAAAGATTATAGCACGTATTCTACTTTTGAAAAAGCTGATCAAGCTGAAAAGGAAGTGAAGGTTGCTGTAGAGCTTGCCTTGGAAGAAGAAATCATATATGATCCTGTCAAAGACCCTAATTGGTTTACCTTTTATGCAACTGACGAGAATGGAGATAAAATGCAAATCGCATACGCTGGTGCCAAACCACAAGATTTCGAGCGTTCAGAAAGTATTGTAATAACTGGTAAAGTTCAAGACGGCATATTCCTCGCTTCAGACATGTTACTCAAATGTCCTTCAAAATATACAGAAGAAGAGATTAACATAAAGGGCCAACAAAGTTAAAACCATGCAGGAAATCCAATATATAGGTGAAACGCTATGGATAGGAAAGCTGGGACACCTAGCTGTAATCATAGGTTTTATTTTTACCTTATTAGCCGCATTTTCCTACTACAAGGCTCAAACAAAAGGAGACTTACAATGGAAAAACTTGGGTAGAGCTTCACTCATCACCCATAGTTTCGCAGTATTTATAGTAATGGCACTGCTTTTTCACATAATGATTGGCAGGTTTTATGAGTATCATTATGCGTTCAAGAATGTGAACGATGATCTTCCATTTAAGTATATATTTTCTGCATTTTGGGCCGATCAGGAAGGCTCTTTCTTATTGTGGATGTTTTGGCACGCCATACTAGGTTTATTTATTTTATTTCAAAGGGGTAAATGGGAAGCATCTGTTTTAGCTGTTTTATCTTTTGTCCAATTCTTTATGTTTTCCATGCTAATGGGTGTATATGTGGGATTTGGAGAAAGTGCTATCAAAATAGGTTCAGATCCTTTCTTATTACTCAGGGAAGCTATGAGTGCCCCTATTTTTAGTAATGCGGATTACTTGAGCCTAATCGAAGGAAATGGATTGAATCCACTGTTACAAAACTATTGGAACACGATACATCCACCAGTTACTTTCCTAGGATTTGCCTCTTTGACCATACCATTTGCTTTTGCTATAGCAGGTCTTTGGACCAAGCAACACAAAGAATTCCTGAAGTATGTTTTGTCATGGGCTAGTTTCGCAGGAGCTATTCTAGGTACGGGAATTCTAATGGGTGGAGCTTGGGCTTATGAAGCTTTATCTTTTGGGGGCTATTGGGCTTGGGATCCTGTAGAAAACATGTCTCTAGTGCCTTGGCTGTTCATTGTGGCTGGACTTCATATCAATCTGATTGCACGCAAAACGAATAAGTCGATCAAAACGGTTTATATCTTTTACATTGTTGCATTTATTTTAATCACCTACTCCACCTTCTTGACTCGATCAGGTGTCCTTGGTGAAACTTCTGTTCATGCCTTTACAACCATGGGATTAGAAGTTCAAATGCTGATAATGATTTTATGCTTCATTACATTAAGTGTATTCCTATTGGTATTACGTAGAGGGGAATTCAAGGCTGATAAAACAGATGACAATCTAAGTTCTAGGGAATTCTGGATGTTTGTTGGTGCTTTGGTATTAGCATTTTCTGCTATCATGATTACCTTGTCCACCTCCCTACCAGTATACAATAAAATCCGAGCATTCTTTCAACCTTCTTTTATTGGATCAGTCATTGATGATCCAGTTGACTATTACAATAAATATCAATTGTGGGTGGCTGTATTCATCGGATTATTATCGGGTGTAAGTCAGTACTTAAGATATCAAGAAAAAAGATTCAGTATCTATCGGAAGAAAGTATTTATATCTATCGGTATAGCTTCTGTAGGAGCATTAATTTTTGCGACTTTGTTCGGATCATGGATGGATATGCATGCTTGGCAATATTGGACATTGCTTTTCACCTCATTCTTTACTGTGGCTGCTAATTTGGACTACATGATTCGATTAGCGAAGTTGAATCCAAGAGCTGTTTCCTCCTCTATTTCTCATTTGGGTTTCGGAATTATGGTGGTCGGTACTTTGGCATCCGGTTTGAATAAATTCCATATTTCCTCTAATCCTTTTGCCCAACGAGGTTTATTATCAGAGGATCGTTTAGGTAAAAACATTATGCTTTTCAAAAACATGCCCATGTTTATGAAAGGTTTTAAAGTAACCTATTTAGATGATCATTTTGAAGGTAACAATAGAATCTATGACATCAAGTTTGAAGAGTTAGATGAGAAAGGAATGACTAAGGATTCTTTTGTTTTGCATCCAACTGCATTATATAATAACACTATTACAAAAGTAGCTGCATTCAACCCTTCTACCCTGCACACTTGGTCAAAAGATATCTTCACTTATATTGCTTCCATCCCTCAAGTGGAAGCTGATGTTGAAATCGCTAGACAAAAAGAAGAC
>CAJXMP010000286.1 GCA_913056515.1 uncultured Lewinella sp. | reverse complement strand
TGATATTGATCCGTTAGAAAGTGCCAAACGTGAATTAGTAGAAGAAGTGGGATACACTGCTCAAACTTGGACACCGCTTTTAGAGATGCATTTAAGCAATAGTGTGAGTGATGAGAAAGCTATTGTTTTTTTAGCTGAAGATCTTACCGAAGGTGTAAGTCAACCTGAAGACACTGAAAATCTAACTGTTGAGAAGATTCATTTTTCCGAATTGTACCAACAAGTAATGGATGGAATTATTACAGATTCAATTAGCGTTGCTGCAGTACTTAAATTATCTATCCTAAGACCAAGGTTATTAAAGATGTAAAAATCGCTTAAATCGCTCCATAACCACCTCTACAGCTTTTGAATTAGGATGTGTACCATTCGATTCAAAGAAGGAATAATCTCGAAGCTCATCATTGATAATTTCAAAACTTGGGAAATACACAATGTTAGGACGTTCTAAAAGTGCTTCGATTGCTGTTCGTAAGATAGATTTACCTAGAAAATTTTCCTGTAAGCCTATTCTGGTATAACGAACTGGGCTTACGGTGAAAATGATTTTTACCTGTTCTGGTAATAAAGAGAGTGTATGTTTCCACTCTGCTACTATTTCCTCCTTACTCAATAATATTCGCTGGAAAAATTGTCCAGGCAGTTTATGGCAATTATTAATCAGTTCATTTTCTTTAAACCAAGCGTGGGCAGTTCCTAGAGAAATTACCAAGACGAGTTCTTTATCAGGTTGATTTAGGTACTGCAGAATCTCATTTCTAACTTCATTTATAGATTCTTGTAGTGTAGTATCACTTTCATTTTGCCACTTATTAGCTGCATCGAGTTGATGAAAGACTCCTTGATGATTAAAGGTGGGTGATAAATCTTCGTTACAAAAGATCCAGCGCAGTTGTTTTGATATACTGATGGGATTAAAAGATGTGCCTAGAGGATTGAATTGGTACCCATATCCCCATGTATTAAGATAAGGATCGAGGTTACTAACAAAGCAGCTGCCTATACCGAAAAAAAAAGGGGGCGCAGAAAGTTCTTCTGTCCCCACTTTTACTGCTGTAATCATTCTTTAGATGTTGAATTCAATACCTTGTGCAAGTGGTAAATCTTTACCGTAGTTCAAGGTATTGGTTTGGCGGCGCATATATGCTTTCCAAGCATCTGATCCGCTTTCACGGCCTCCGCCAGTTTCTTTTTCTCCACCGAAGGCTCCACCAATTTCAGCTCCTGAGGTACCAATATTCACATTAGCGATACCACAATCTGATCCACTTTCACTCAAGAAAATGTGTGCTTCTCTAACATCACTAGTCATAATTGCACTGGACAAACCTTGCTTCACATCGTTTTGTATAGCGATGGCATTTTCTACTTCACCTTCATATTTTAATAGGTAAAGAATAGGGGCGAAGGTTTCTTTTTGAACGCTATCATAGTTGTTTGATGCTTCAATAATACAAGGTTGAACATAGAAGCCATCATCGTAAATTCCTCCTTCAAGAACTTCACCACCATAGAGTACTTTTCCACCTTCAGATTGCACATTTTTAATGGTATTCAAAAAAGCGTTCACAGCATCTTGATCTATCAGTGGTCCAACGTGATTGCTTTCATCAAGTGGGTTACCAATTTTAATTTGACCGTAGGCTTCAATTAAAGCGCTCTTCACTTTATCGTAAACACTCTCATGGATAATGAGTCTTCTGGTTGAGGTACAACGTTGACCACATGTTCCAACGGCACCAAATAAAGCACCGGTAACGGTCATTTTTAAGTCACAAGTAGGTGTAATGATGATCGCATTATTTCCTCCCAATTCTAGAATAGACTTTCCAAATCTTGAGGCAACTTGCGCACCAACTATTCTTCCCATTCGCGTGGAACCTGTAGCCGAGATCAGTGGCATTCTCTCATCGTGCGTCATCCATTCACCGCGAGTGTAATCACCAGTGATGATCGAAGAAATTCCTTCTGGAAGGTTGTTTGCAGCAGCAACTTTGTTCCAGATATGTTGGCAAGCAACTGCACATAACGGTGCTTTTTCACTGCCTTTCCAAACTACCGTATTACCACACACTACGGCTAATGCAAAATTCCAAGCCCATACAGCAACAGGAAAATTGAAGGCCGAAATTACACCCACTACTCCAAGCGGATGCCACTGCTCCATCATGTGGTGAGCTGTTCTTTCACTCTTGATAGTTAGACCGTACAACTGGCGTGAAAGGCCAACGGCAAAATCACAGATATCAATCATTTCTTGGACTTCACCTAAACCTTCTTGGTAGCTTTTTCCCATTTCTAAGGAAACTAAGGCACCAAGTTCTGCTTTCTCTTTGCGCAGGGCATTTCCGAATTGTCGCATAAGCTCTCCTCTTTTAGGAGCCGGCATACTGCGAAGCGCTTTAAAAGCTTCAGATGCGGCAGCAACTACTTCATCATATTGCTCTTTTGTCGTAATACTTACACTACCTAATTCCAGGTTATCAATAGGAGAGTTGGAGGTAATGGTTTCATTGTTTTCCATCCACTGCTGACCAGTTGAGGTTCCGTGGATAGTACCGGTAAGGTTTAAAGATTCTAAGATCTGAGAAGGTGTAAATGCTTCCATGTATTGGGTTATAGATTCCCTTTAAAAATACAATGAATAGCTCCTTTAGCGGTGGGATTAAAAAAAGACTTTCTCAAAGGGTTTCGAACAACTCTACGAGTTACTTTTGTTATTTAGAATAAATCAAAATAAGATGCGATACCTCCTTTCCTTTCTTACTGGACTAGTTCTATTTTCATGTGCTGCTCCAACCCAGGAAAGTACTGACGATACGATCAAAGTAGTTTGTACTACGAGCATTATGACTGATTGGGTAAGTAATGTTGCTACTGATCAGATGGAAGTTATTCCACTACTGAAAGTAGGTATTGATCCACACGTTTATAAACCTTCAAAAAAGGATTTAGACCTGCTGCGCGAGGCAGATGTCATCATCTACCACGGACTTCATTTAGAAGGAAAGATTATAGAAGTGCTCGAGCATATGGACGGCAAGATCATTATTGATGCTGCTAAAAACTTCCCAGATGAATTAATTATTCGCGATCCAAACTTCCCAGCATCCACTGATCCGCACGCGTGGTTTGATAAGGAGCTAGCACAAAATTCAGTCAAAACTATCGTAGGAGAATTGCTCCAAAATTATCCAGACAAAGCAGCGGGTCTTGAGTTAAAAATGGGCCAATACTTTTCAGTGATGGATTCAGTAGCTATAGAGGTAAATAATATAGTAAACACTATTCCAGAGGACCAACGATTGGTTATTACTACACACGATCCACTCAGTTATTTTTCTCAGGATTATGGATTACGAGTTAGGACACTCCAAGGC
>CAJXMP010000285.1 GCA_913056515.1 uncultured Lewinella sp. | reverse complement strand
GTTGCTGAGTTATTAGACTTGCCTTACATCCCATTAGCTAAAGGTATGGAGGTCAATGGTAATACTGCTCAGGTAACCAGAGATATTGAAGGTGGTAGTGAGACCGTGGAAGTTGATTTTCCATTTGTTCTATCCGCATCTAAAGGATTGGCAGAGCAAAGAATTCCAAATATGAGAGGGATTATGATGGCTAAAAGAAAAGCCCTAAATGTAGTTGAACCAGGGGAGACAACAGATCTTAGCCTAGTTGATTTACATGAACTTCCAGCGGAAAAATCAGGTGTGAAATTGATTGATGCTGATAATGTAGAAGAATTGGTGCGCCTGCTGAAAGAAGAGGCCAAAGTAATCTAATTGTTTGACCATCCAAAAATCTATATAAAATGATTTTAGTATTTGCTGAATCCCAAAACGGAGGATTTAAAAAAGCAGCTTTCGAGTCTTTAACCTATGGAGTAAAGATGGCTGCTGCACAAGGTGTTGATTGCGTAGCATTAGCTTTAGGAACAGCTGAAGGAGCGGCTGATTTAGGTAAATATGGCGTTTCAAAAGTATATAGTGTGGCCAATGAAGCACTAAATCAATTTGATTCTCAAGTGTTTGCAAAAGTTATTGCTGCTGCAGCTGAAAAACTTGGAGCCAATACGGTAGTGCTTTCGAATTCATCTATTGGAAAAGGACTAACAGGCCGATTAGCTATACGCATGAATGCTGCCTCTGTATCAGGGGCAAGTTCTGTAGCTTCCGGTAACCAAGTCCAAAAGTCAGTATACTCTGGTAAAGCTACAGCTACTTATGCGCTTCAATCAGAGAAGCAAGTTATATCGGTAATGGGTAATTCCATTAAGCCAGAAGCAACTGCTGATGCAGTATCTGTTGAGTCACTAAATGTTGACGTGCCAGCTGCAAAGACCAAAGTACTTAATGTGAGTCGCCAGACTGGAGTAACACCACTTCCTGAAGCGGAGTTTGTAGTTTCTGCAGGAAGGGGGATGAAAGGACCAGAAAACTGGGGAATTATTGAAGATTTAGCCGGTACTCTTGGTGCAACCACAGCATGTTCAAGACCCGTGGCGGATTCTGATTGGAGACCGCACCACGAGCATGTAGGTCAGACTGGAATTGCTATCCGTCCAAATCTTTATTTCGCTATTGGAATATCTGGAGCTATTCAACATTTGGCAGGGGTAAATAACTCTAAAGTAATCGTTGTTATTAATAAAGATCCAGAGGCGCCATTCTTTAAAGCGGCGGATTATGGAATTGTTGGCGACCTTTTTGATGTTGTACCTAAGTTGAATGCAGCTTTACAGAATAGCTAATCAGAAAAATCAGAAGTAAATGCTGATTTTTTCCTCGAATTTGATTAGTTTTGCAGCGCTGTAACTGATTTTAGTAATCACTAACGGTCAAAAAAACTTAATATGGCAGAATATTTAACTAAAGAGAAGAAACAAGAAATCTTCGCAGAGTATGGGGGTTCAGAGAAAAACTCTGGATCTGTTGAGGCGCAAATCGCATTGTTCACTTACAGAATTAAAAGTCTTTCAGAGCACTTGAATTCTAATCATAAGGATCACTCTTGCAGAAAAGCGCTACTTCAATTAGTAGGTAAAAGAAGAAGACTACTTACTTACTTGGAGAAAAAAGATATTCAAAAATATCGTGACCTGATCGCAAAACTTGAGATCAGATCTAAATAAGACAAAAGGCATTTCGAGCAATCGAAATGCTTTTTTCATTCTCGCCTTTTATTTGAGTAATATTTGAGCTTTAATTGAATTATTTCCTAAATTTGGCGTTGTAAATAAAAGAGAAGAAATAAAATAGATGCAGTTGATAAATGTATCCTGCAAAAAACATTGAATTCAAATGGGTAAAAAAATTCCTACTACTGTTTCGATGACATTAGATGATGGAAGAGACATCACTATTGAAACAGGAAAATTAGCTACACAGGCAGATGGATCTGTAGTAGTTCGAGTTGGCGATACCATGCTTTTCGCCTCCGTTGTATCGGCCTTAGAAATTAGAGAAGGCCAATCATTCTTTCCACTATCAGTTGATTATCAAGAAAAATTTGCGGCAGCAGGTAGAATTCCTGGTAACTTCTTCAAGAGAGAAGCAAGATTATCTGATTATGAAATACTAACCTCTAGACTAGTGGATCGTGCTTTACGTCCGCTTTTCCCAGATGGGTATATGAATGATACACAAATCATCATCAATCTAATATCCGCAGATAAAGAAGAGTTGCCAGATGCTTATGCGGCTCTTGCTGCTTCAGCTGCTATTGCGGTATCTGATATTCCTTTTGCTGAGCCTATTTCTGAGGTTCGTGTAGCAAAAATCGATGGTGAATATGTTATTAATCCTACTCGTACGCAATTACCTGAGTCAACACTTGAAATCGTAGTAGCTGCTACCATGGATAACGTAATGATGGTAGAAGGAGAAGCAAAAGAAGCTCAAGAAATTGAGTTGATTGAAGCGATCAAAGTGGGCCACGAGGTGATTAAGAAGCAGATTGCACTGCAGAATGAATTAGCTGAACTCGTTGGAGATAAGGCTAAAAACAAACGTCCTTTACCAGATACCTCTAAAGATGAGGATTTGATGAATTTAGTAAAAGCTGCTTCGGAAGAAGCCATCAAAGAAGCTACACGTACTCCGACTGCAAAGAAGGAACGTAAAGATAAATTCAAAGCTATTAAAGAAGCTATGAAAGAGTCTATTCTTGCTGATAAAGGCGAGGAATTTATGACTGAACATGGTTCAACACTTTCAGCTTATTTTGATTCTTTGAAAAAAGAGACGATCAGAAGAGTCATGTTAGATGAGTCTATTCGCTTGGATGGTCGTAAATCTGACGAGATTAGACCGATATGGACTGAAGTAGGTTACCTACCTTCTACACATGGTTCGTCTATTTTCAATAGAGGTGAAACTCAAGCACTTGCTACACTTACTTTAGGTACAAAGCTGGATGAGCAAATGATTGATACCGCTTTGGATCAGCATTATGACAAATTTATACTACACTATAACTTCCCTGCACTTTCAGTTGGTGAGATTAAGCCAATGAGAGGTCCAGGTCGAAGAGAAGTTGGTCACGCAAATCTTGCGGCTAGATCTTTAAAGCAGGTTTTACCTGGAGATGATTTTCCTTACACTATTCGTATCGTTTCAGATATCTTAGAAAGTAATGGATCTTCCTCTATGGCAACTGTTTGTTCAGGGTCTATGGCTTTAATGGATGCAGGTGTTCCAATCAAGAAAGCTGTATCTGGTATCGCCATGGGTATGATTTCTGATGGAGATCAAAACATGATTTTAAGTGATATTCTTGGAGATGAGGATGCACTTGGAGATATGGATTTCAAA
>CAJXMP010000284.1 GCA_913056515.1 uncultured Lewinella sp. | reverse complement strand
AATTAATACAAGACCTGGGCTTAAGTATGTTATTCGAACCATAGGGGTTTTTCCATAGAATTTTTATTCTGACCCTTATAGTTAAATGTTATTTCTTCGTCTTTATTGATGTTTCTAAGAGCGATAAAATTTACAATTTGATGTTTCCTGCAAATTTTATATTTAGCATTTGCTTTCGCAGGGGCAAAAAGCAATGAAATGTATTTTCTCACAATTAGGGGTATTTTATCAGAACAATTAATAAATATATAATTATTCTAAATAAAATCCTCTAAGCCAAATCAATAGCAAAAAATAAATAGTATAAGAAATCAATACGCCCGAATCAAGAAGTCGATGCGCCATAAAACTTATGTAGAATATCGAAAAGACGATGCGGATGGAAGGGCTTAGTAATAAAATCATTCATACCACTAGACTCAGTTTCCATTTTAATATCGGAAGAAACATCGGCAGTAAGTGCAATAATCGGTACCTCTTGATAAAAATCATCCTCCAAAGCACGAATACGCTTGGTCGCCTCTACTCCACCAACTACTGGCATGTGTAAATCCATCAAAATAAGATCGAAGTTTTGATCATTTTTCACCATATCTATTGCTTCAGATCCATTCTCTGCAATAGCTAATTCTATCTTCCATTTTTGAGTTAACTTACTTATGATTTTCTGATTCACAATATGGTCTTCTACCAAGAGAATACGCATTCCCGGTAATTCTTTTTGTGCCCAGCTACTAACACTTGCCTGGGGTAGGTCTTGAATAATAGGTCCTTGCTCAAATGTAATCGTAAACCAAAATTCACTTCCCGATCCAAGTGTACTATCTACACCTATCCGACCACCCATGATTTCAACTAATTGTTGACAAATGGCTAATCCTAATCCAGCACCTTCATATTGTCTATTACTACCTCCTTTTACTTGTTCGAATTGATGAAATACTTTTTGTACATCAGCCTCGGAAATACCTGGTCCAGTATCCTTTACAAAAAAGCGCACTTCACAAGCATTATCGGATTTTGAAACGAATTCGTTTCCTACAACTACCTTTCCAGCATCTGTAAACTTAATCGCGTTTCCAATGATATTATTCAGAATCTGGTTAATCCTTAAAACATCTCCCTTTAACAAATAGTCGGATGGCTCCACTTGCAACTCCAGGATAAGCCCTTTTTGAGCCGCTAGAAAAGCATAATTTTGATATATATCCTTGAATAGATCTTCCAAGTTGAAATTCGATAACTCCAACTCCACCTTACCCGCTTCTAGTCTAGAATAATCCAATATATCATTTACTAAAGCTAATAAATGCTTGGAGGATAAGTGCAGGGGTTTTAAATGTTCCATTTGTTCCTCACTTGGGTTATCCTGCATAAGCAAATGACTCATACCAATGACCGCATTTAAAGGATTCCGAATTTCATGGCTCATGGTCGACAAGAATTGAGACTTGACTTTACTAGCTGCTTCGGCCTCTTCTTTTGCCTGTAACAAATCTTTATCAGCTTGTGCCTTAACAAGCTTAATGGCGCAGATGGATGCAATAGTACTTAATACCGTTACATGTAGAGAGGTGAAAAAATCTTTTTTATGATGTTCCGAATCAATTACACCTATGACCTTGCCCTCTGGAGTAACAAGTGGTATAGCCAATTCTGACATACGCTCTGCATCATCTACTATATATCGCTCATCATTTGTTACATCATTGACCAGTTCGATCTCCCCTGAAGCAAAAGCAGAACCTACAATACCCGAACCAATAGGAATTTCAATTGGATCAATAATATTTACATTATTATCATTTTTAGGCCCAAAAGCAGCTTTTTGTACTAATACCTGTCTGTCTTCATCCACCAAATAAATGACACAATCCTCAAAACCCAACTTATCAATACAATTGATTGAGACATCCCAGAGAATATCCTCCACCGTATTTTGCCTAAAAAGAGAACTTGCAAAATAAATTATGGAATCCTGTACCGCTTCCCGATCACTAACTAGCTGAACTGCGGCAGGGTTGGAGTGCTCAGTGGATTGTTGAGCCTTGCCGAAAGGTAATACCATACCTCTATTCCTTCTTATCCAAAAGAAGATACTAACTAATGCAATACACCAGCCCAATATGCCTAGGGTAATACTCATGGGTTTTTCAATGGTCTTCTGTTCCTTATAAAGATAAAGGAGTTCAAGCATATAATGCTTGAAAAAGTTTAAATAAATGGATAATTAAAAAGACAAGTCTGTTAAATGACAACCTATTTATCTCCATCTAATTACAAGACCATTAAATTTAGCTGAAAGTGGAATTTTCGAAGGATCAATCCCATTATCGCCCCACCAATTCTCCTCCAATTCAGACTTCAAAATAGAAAAGCTAGCTCCTATTTCATCCAATGATACAACGATTACATCCATATCTGGAGAATAATTATCTACATTATATTTATCCACTAATTGGCCATAAGTTGAATTCAAATCCACACCACCAGAAAGAAAATACCTTTTATCCTTGACCACAATAGTATGAATAGGTGCATTCATTCGTCCATTCTGAACTGGCGTAAAAACCAACATCAGGTTCCCCTCATCATCATAGAATTCATAGTCCTCATATATCTCATCTTCATACTCCCCTTGTACAACTTCCTTTTTGATATACTCCTCTGGCACAGACATATATAAATCTTCCAATGTCATTCCCCTATGAAAAGGACCTACCTTATCTTTTTCTATTCCAAATAAATAATTAAATTCTTCAATATCATATTCATTCTGCACATCATTTTCTTCTTGACCTTCTTCAGCAGTACCTTTATTTTTAAGTTCATCCAATTCCTCTTGCAATTGGGAAATTTCATATTCTAATAACTCCGTCTTCTTTTTTTCAGGGGTTTGACAACTAAGTAAAAGGCATATCAAACATAAATTCATTACAGATTTCATCGGTAAACAAGGTTAATTATTAATTCAAACTTATAGAATATAAGTTAATCCCTTGAATAATAAGGACCTAAAACTCAATAATTATAGCTTAATATGTGTATTGCTCTACTTAACTACTGCAAATCCAATGTGAATATTACCCGTTTCCCGATCCACAAATAAGGCTCTTTCCTTTACGGTACCATGACAGGTACTCGGTGAACAAAACACAGAACCACCAGCTAAACGCACTGGTTTCCCTTTTTGGGTTGCTGTTACATCCCATACATTTCCCAGTACATTGTATTGTTCTACTGGAGATATTGGAAGTAGGTTATCTGAAACCACTTGTCGTGGATCTGCTTGGACCAAATCCCAATACTCCTCATAGCTGGGTAATCTTGTTTTTGCCCAAGCACAATAAGCCATAGCATCATTATAGCTGACTTGGGTAACGGGTAAG
>CAJXMP010000283.1 GCA_913056515.1 uncultured Lewinella sp. | reverse complement strand
GGTGCTGGAGGTATTGGCTTTGATGTTGCACAATATTTGTTACATCAAAAATCTACATCAAATAAACCGACTTCAATTGAAGCGTTTATGGATTATTGGGGAGTAGATATGAACATGACCCAACCGGGATCTCTTAAACCAGCAGTAAAGGAAAAACCTATTAGACAGATTTATTTATTGCAGCGGAAAGATTCCAAAGTGGGTGCAAAGCTAGGAAAGAGTACAGGTTGGATACATCGTGCAGAACTGAAGAAGGGACAAGTGGATATGCGCAAAGGCGTACAATATGATCGCATTGATGATTCGGGCTTGCATATTGTTCAAAATGGAAAGGCAGAGTTGTTGAAGGTGGATCAGGTGATTATTTGTGCAGGGCAAATATCTAACCTTGACTTAGCCAATGAATTGAAGGAAAAAAATATAGCAGTTGAAATCATCGGAGGAGCGTTTGAGGCTGCAGAATTAGATGCAAAACGTGCAATAGACCAAGGCGTTAGACTTGCCAATAAAATTTAGAGCTATGAAAACTAACAGAAGATCATTTTTAGAAAAAACTGGATTAGGTGCTTTGAGTTTATTACTCAGTAATCGTCTTTTTGCTAAGTCAAGCAAATCGATGGATGGCTTAACAAAAGCAAAGGGCCCCATTTTTTTAAGTACATGGACTCACGGTCAAATGGCCAATGAGGAGGCATTGCGCGTATTGGCGAATGGAGGCTCAGGGTTAGATGCTGTAGAAAAAGGGGTGATGTTGATTGAGGCAGATCCAGAAGGTTCTTCTGTAGGATTGGGTGGATTGCCCGACCGTACTGGAAAGGTGACCTTGGATGCTTGTATCATGTCTGCTGATGGCAATTGCGGTGCGGTGTGTATGCTTGAAAATATATTGCATCCTATTTCGGTGGCGCGAAAAGTTATGGAAGATACGCCACATGTTATGTTGGCAGGCGATGGTGCATATGAGTTTGCGAGCGCTAACGGATTTGAAAAAGTGGACTTGCTTACAAAAAAATCTAAAGCTGCCTTTAAAAATTGGAAAAAGGAACAAAAGTACAAGCCCATTATTAATGTCGAAAATCACGATACCATTGGTATGTTGGGGATGGATGAAAAAGGAGATATTTATGGAAGTTGTACCACTTCAGGATTAGCTTATAAAATGCGAGGTAGGATAGGTGACTCTCCTATTATTGGCGCGGGTCTTTTTATTGATAATGAAGTTGGCGGAGCTGTTGCTACTGGTTTAGGGGAGTCGATTATAAAAGTAGCAGGATCTGCTATCATTGTCGAATTGATGAGGCATGGGTATAGTCCTCAAGAAGCCTGCGAAGAGGCTGTAAATCGAATAGTCAATAATGAAGACACCAAGGATATTCAAGTTGGATTTTTAGCTATAAGCAAGTCAGGAGAAACTGGTGCCTATGCCATTCACCCGGGTTTCAATTTTGCCATTTCAAATCAAGAAGGAACTAGATTAGTGAATAGTGATTATTTGGTTAAATAACTTCATATTTTTCTTTCGTAAAAAAAATGGTCGAAAATGTCCGTTTTAGGGGCTTTATCCCTGAATATGGGTATTTAATGTTGAAATCCAATTAGTTAGATTTGTGTGTAATACTTAAAGAGGTATTAATTTTTCGCTTTATCACCGAAAATTTGGAATCTATATTTCTTTACATACAAATTATCAAATCTTATGAGAAAACCGTGTTTTACACTCTCTAAGGCACTATTCGTTTTCGTTTCTTTGATGATGTTTACCTTTGGAACCTCCAATGCACAGACATTAGCATGTAACGATCACATCAATGTGTCTGTAGATCCAGAGGCTGACTTCTCTTGTGATGCCGACCTCAATGCCGATGACTTCTTAGAAGCAATCGATGCGGATCTTGACTATCAGATTGATATCTACGATGGTCTAAACTTAGTTGCATCAGGTTTAAATACCTTGACTCTTGATGCAGCTGCACACTTGGGAGATGATTTGGACTTTGAGGTTACTGAAACTGCTTCAGGAAACTCTTGTTCAGGTACATTAACTCCTGGTGATGCTGCAGTACCTGTTTGTGCAGGTTCTACAGAAACAACTGTAGATTGTACAGCATCTATTCCTTCAGCTGATGCAACAGCTCCTTCATTCAATGATAACTGTTCAGTTGCTCAGGTAATGCTTATTTCTGAGGCTTACACAAATACTGACATTTGTGCTGGTCCAATGGAATTAGTAAGAGAGTACGCTGCTTTAGATGGTTCAGGTAACCAATCTACTGATCTTTGTACTGCTACTGTTCTAATTGAAAGAGCAGACGTTGAATTTGGTGGTGATGCAGATTACGACTGTGGATCTTACACAACTGCTGATTTAACTCCAGATTTAACTGGTTACCCAACAGCTGTTACTTCTGATGCATGTATGTACAACTATTCATACAGTGATCAAATCCTTCCATCTTGTGGTGGATTAGAGAAGATTATCCGTACATGGACTGTATTGGATTGGTGTACTGGTCAGCTTATCACTTACGGTGGTGGCGAGGACAATGTTCAAATTTTAAAAATCACTGATTCTAACGGACCTTCAATTGCAGGATCTGATCTTGATTTGTCTACATCTTCATCTGGATGTACTTCATTATCTTGGATCGCAGCTCCTTCAATTTCTGACGATTGTTCAGGTGTTGCAGCTACTGCAATGTTTGCTTTAGGTTTAGGAGAATTAGATTACACTTATGGTGCTGGTGGTGAAATCACTGGTGGATATGTGCCTGCTCCAGGTTTGGCTTTAGGTTCACATGAGTTATTAGTAACTGCTACTGATGCATGTGGTAACTACTCTGAAGCTACATATACACTTACAGTATCTGATGATGTTACACCTACTCCTGTATGTGATGAAATCACTCAGGTAGCTCTTGGGTCAGATGGTACATCTGTAGTTTTCGCTGAGACTTTCGATGATGGATCTCACGATAACTGTTGTTTAGATGGATTTGACGTAAGAAGAATGGATGGTGCTGCATTCGGACCTTCAGTTACTTTTGACTGTGCTGATGTAGATCAAACTATTCAGGTAATCCTTCGTGTTCACGATTGTCATGGTAATAACAACACTTGTATGGTTGAAGTACTTGTAGAGGATAAACTAGCTCCTTATTTAGCTACTCCTGCAAATACTGAAATCTCTTGTGATGTATACTACGCTGATGTAGCTGCAGAATTAGACGCTGGTAACGGTGCAATTCTTGACGCTATGTTCGGTACTGCTACTGCAGGTGATAACTGTGAGGCAATCGTTGATTACTCTTATACTTACTCAGTAGATAACTGTGGTGTTGGATCAATCAACCGTTCTTGGACAGTTAACGATCCATCTGGTAACGGACCAGTTTCTGGTTCTCAGAC
>CAJXMP010000282.1 GCA_913056515.1 uncultured Lewinella sp. | reverse complement strand
GGACTAACAGATAACTCATATGACATTGATTTGTCGAAAATAAAAACCTATAAAGACTTAATACAATCGTATGTTGGGGGTGATGCTGATGATGTAAAGGCTGGTGTATTATCGCTATTAAATATATCTGAAGATTCCGAGGTGTTCCAAAAGATAGCCTGGTTAGGTTTATTTACTGATAAAGCAATCAATTTGGATAAAGCCACACCTGCCTTGGCATTAGAGGCTTTGTTGTTAGAAAAATGGTCCTTGAAATCGACAGATAAGGACATGATAATTATGCAACATCAATTTGAGTATACATTAAATGGACAATCACATAAATTGATTTCATCCATGGTGACGAAAGGGGAGGATGCTGTAAATACTTCAATGGCCAAAACGGTTGGACTTCCTGTTGCTATTTTGGTTAAATTAGTGTTGTTAGATCAAGTGAAGATTACTGGCGTACATATTCCTGTTATGGCTGAGGTTTATGAGCCTGTATTAGAAGAACTAAAATCTTATGGTATTGATTTTATAGATGAATTGGAAGTTAAATAAGTTGGGCTTAGATTTCCAAGGGCAACTCACAACAACCCTTGCATTACAAATATTTAATGTACTTCGGTTCATAGCTACCTTCTTTACAGGAGTGGTCATGGTAAAAATCGGATGGTCTACAAGCGAAGTTGAGCAATACGAACTTTTGATGTTATTGTTTGGTATGGTCTCCTTTTTTTGGGTAAGTGGGGGCCAATCAGCTTTACTTAGTATAATCGCTAGTTTAGATAGTAAGGACCAGGAGGCATCGTTGAAAAGAATCATGTTTGTAGTGTGCATATTGTCTTTTCTAGCAGGTATAGGCGTATATATTATGGGCCTTTATATATTCCAGCTCAACAAGACATTATTGTTTTTATTAAGCCTGTACACCACGTTTAATATTCCATCCTTGTTCATTCACTTAAAGTTTTTGTTGAAGGACAATCCAAAGCAAATCTTGGTTTTTGGATTAATTAATTTTGGGGCTCAATTTTTAATGGCCGCTATTCCTTTAATATTCGGCTGGAATTTACATGGCATCATTAAAGCACTGATAGTTTTAGCTGTTATCCGTTATGTTGCATTCTTCCTCATTATCGGAGTCGACTATAAGATCAAAGTAGGAAGCCTTGGAAAGAAATGGCTTTTATTAAGTCTACCTCTAGCTATTCATATGCTTATCGGCATTAGCCCAGAATATGTTGATGCCTTATTAATAGAATCTTACATTAATCAACCGGGGTCTTATGCAGTGTATAAATATGGTGCAAGGGAACTTCCAGTGTTAGTTGGACTGATTGGAGCTATTTCAACCGTTTCTATTCCTTTATTAGTCAAAAAAGAGTTTGAGGGATTACAATTATTAAAAACTAAAGTATCCTCATTGGCTAATATTTTATTTCCCTGCTCCATTGTTTTGATTTTTCTTGGAGATTTTCTTTTTGAATGGTTTTATGATGAAGCATACCTTGTTTCTGCGGATATCTTTAAAATATTCCTTTTAATAATAATCACACGCTTTTGGATCCCTCATAGCATAATCATCGCACGTAACAATAATTATTTACTTGTATGGTCTGGGATACTTGAACTCCTAGTCAATGTTGGGATTAGTTTTTACCTAATCAATGACTTTGGAGTAATAGGGATAGCCATTGGAACAGTTGTTGGTAATCTTATCCAAAAAATCTTCTTGATAACGGTTGTTTGGAGCAAATACCAAATTCAACCTTCGGCCTATATGCCTGTGAGATTGTTGGGATTTTGGAGTATACTATTAATCCTTTCTTTTTCAGTAGAACAGTGGATGTTTTGATATACCGAAATTAATCATACCTTTGTGCCAGATTTAAGAGGCCTAGTTTGCAGATACGTTGGGGGATGGATTGCAACGGGGTCTTACACAGACATTTGTGATTCATAGGCTTTGCGAGAAGCCCTAAATGTAAAAACATGCAAACTTTTGTAGAAACAGGTTTGAAACCTGAAATCCTACAAGCCCTAGAGCTTATTGGTTTTGAACAACCTACACCTATCCAGGCCAAAGCAATTCCTCATTTATTAGAATCCGATAGAGATTTACTTGGTTTCGCTCAGACAGGTACTGGTAAAACAGCCGCATTTAGTTTACCTGTTATTCATAATATTGAACCAGGTTCTAAAAATATTGCAGCTATTATCCTTTGTCCCACTCGAGAATTGTGTTTGCAAATAGAGCGAGATATTCAAACATTTATCAAATTTTTACCTAAGGTAAAAGCCATGGCTGTGTATGGCGGGGAGAGTATCGAGCGTCAAATACGTGGTCTAAAGGCTAATCCACAAATTATTGTTGGAACACCAGGAAGGGTGTGTGACCTTATTCGTAGAAAAAAATTGAAACTCAAAAATATTGAATACCTAGTTTTAGATGAGGCTGATGAGATGCTTACGATGGGTTTCAAAGATGAACTAGATCAAATCTTATCTGCTTGTCCCGAAGAGCGACAAACGCTCTTATTCTCTGCAACTATGCCAAAAGAATTGGTTCGAATTGCTAACGAATACATGAAGTCTCCAGAGGAAATAACGGCAGGACAACGCAATGTTAGTGCAGAACAAGTTAAACATGTATACCTAGTTTCTGAACGTTCTGAGAAATACGAGGTACTTAAGCGAGTAGCAGATATCAATCCGGATATATACGCGATAGTGTTTTGTAGAACTAGAATGGGTGCAAAGGAAGTAGCTGAACGACTCATGGGTGATAAATATTCAGCAGATGCCCTTCACGGTGATCTTTCCCAAGCTCAGCGTGATTATGTCATGAATAAGTTCAGAAAAAAACAACTTCAAATACTAGTTGCAACTGATGTGGCCGCAAGAGGAATTGATGTTAATGATTTAACCCATGTGATCAACTATGAATTGCCGGATCAATTAGAAGCCTATATACATCGATCTGGTCGAACAGGACGGGCTGGTAAAGAGGGTATGGCAGTGAGTTTAATCACTAGAAGAGACCTTTCTAGGATTAATCAAATAGAACGTAAAATTGGTAAGAAATTTAGTCGTAAGAATATTCCAACTGGAGAGGAGATATGTAAAAGACAATTATTTGCATTAGTTGATCGAGTAATTAATGCGGATATGTCTGATACTATTGATCAGTATTTACCTGAACTAGCTGAAAAATTCGAATCTCTAGATAAGGCGGATATAATTAAAAAGTTTGCTGGTTTAGAATTTAACAGGTTTGCAGATTATTATCAGGGGGCTGCAGATTTAAATAAAAAGGATAAATCCAAATCTAGAAAAGCAAATAGAGGAAAATTCTCTAGATTCCATTTGAACATTGGTCGTCGTCAAGGTGTAGATCCCAAAACCGTGATCAAAATTATAAATGACTCT
>CAJXMP010000281.1 GCA_913056515.1 uncultured Lewinella sp. | reverse complement strand
TTTAAAAAAGAACTATGAGGTAATTTCAGCTTGGAATGGAAAGGAGGCACTTGAAATAGCAAAAAAGAATACTCCCGATTTAATCATTACAGATCTTATGATGCCCATAATGTCTGGTGAGGAATTCACGCAGCAAATCAAACAAATCGATTATCTATCTCACATACCTATTTTAGTGTTATCCGCTAAATCTAGAACACTAGACAAAATAGAGTTATACAAAATTGGCGCTGACAATTATCTACAAAAACCCTTTGACATGGAAGAGCTCCAAGTCATTGTAGATAATTTATTAAAGCAGCGTAAACGACTCCGAGAGTCCTTCAAAGCACAGGTCTTTGAATCCCAAGAATCTTCGTTTGATGCAAACGAATTTTTCGAAGATCACTTCATGCAAGAGTTAGTTGAAATACTTGAAAATCAACTCAACAACCCAAAACTTTCTATAGTGGACTTATGCCAAGCCATGCGCGTGGGTCGTAATCAATTACAGAAGAAAGTGAAAGCTTTGACCAATATGACTCCTGTTGAATTTGTCCGATCCTATCGAATCAAAAAAGCACTTCAATTATTGAAAACCACTCGATACTCCGTATCAGAAGTAGCTTATCAGGTAGGATTCAACAATTTATCCTATTTCACTAAGATGTTCAAGAAACAATTTGGCGTACTCCCCTCTCGAATTTCTGAAGATTCAGAAATAATTCGAAAACACTAAATTTGTTCAGAAAGGAAGCTTCGGCTTCCTTTTTTTAATGGATATTTTCCTCTTATTCGACTCCTAAAATTGTTCCGTCTTTTCTCTATATTTGAATCAAATAAGCTACAAATAAAATCAATCATACATGATCAATAAAAAAGTAAGCGGCCCTAAGGAGGCCCTTCAAGGATTGACAGATGGCATGACCTTAATGGTTGGCGGTTTTGGTCTTTGTGGAATACCAGAAAATGCCATTCAAGAGATGGTAGATATGGGCGTAACTAATCTGACCTGTATTTCCAATAACGCGGGAGTGGATGACTTTGGATTAGGGCTTTTACTAGATAAAAAGCAGATCAAAACTATGATCTCTTCCTATGTGGGCGAAAATGCAGAATTCGAACGCCAAATGTTGAGCGGTGAGTTAGAAGTCATTTTGACTCCTCAAGGAACCCTTGCTGAAAAATGCCGTGCCGCACAAGCTGGTATCCCAGCTTTTTACACCCCTGCAGGTTATGGAACGGAAGTAGCGGAGGGCAAAGAATCTCGCGAATTTAATGGAAAGATGTACTTGATGGAGGAAGCCTATCAAGCAGATTTTGCGATTGTAAAAGCATGGAAAGGTGATGAAGCAGGTAATCTGATTTTCAAAGGAACAGCGAGAAACTTCAATCCTTGTATGGCTGGAGCAGGAAAGATTACTGTAGCCGAAGTAGAAGAATTGGTGCCGGCAGGGACCTTGGATCCAAATCAAATCCATACCCCAGGTATTTTTGTCCAGCGCATCTACCAAGGTGCCAAGTTTGAAAAGCGTATTGAGCAATTAACCACCAGAAAAAGAGATTAAGCCATGGCATTAGATAAAAACGGTATCGCAAAACGCATTGCGAAAGAAGTCAAAGATGGATACTTCGTAAACTTGGGCATAGGCATTCCTACTTTGGTAGCCAATTTTGTACGAGATGATATTAGTGTAGAATTCCAATCGGAGAATGGTGTCTTAGGTATGGGGCCCTTCCCTTTTGAAGGAGAGGAAGATGCAGATTTGATTAATGCAGGTAAGCAAACCATCACCACTTTAGATGGGGCTTCCTTTTTTGACTCAGCAACCAGCTTTTCCATGATTAGGGGTCAACACGTCGACTTAACCATTCTAGGTGCTATGGAAGTAGCTGAAAATGGAGATATTGCCAACTGGAAAATACCAGGAAAACTAGTAAAAGGTATGGGAGGAGCAATGGATTTAGTTGCTTCAGCAGAGAATATCATAGTGGCTATGATGCACACCAATAAACGTGGTGAATCCAAACTACTTAAACGCTGCTCTTTGCCACTGACGGGAGTAGGTTGCGTAAAAAAAATAGTTACCAATTTAGCTGTACTAGAAGTTACCGATAATGGATTTAAACTATTGGAACGGGCACCAGGAGTTAGTGTTGAAGAAATTAATCAGGCAACGGAGGGCAAATTAATTGTCGAGGGTGAAATTCCTGAAATGAATATTTAAAAAATAAAGGGAGTACAAAATGTACTCCCTTTGTTCTTAACGTAATAAGTAAATTAGATTTCAATGGAGTAAACTTCCAAAATGAAAGTTCTTTGCCTTTAAATACCTCTGCTATAATTCGTATATTTTAGAATTGGAAAAACTATAGACGATATTTCAACTTCATCATTATGTTTAAAAGAATACCTTTCACCTGTTTATTAGTAATCTCTTGTTTTACCGTTCAGGCTCAAACTGAACTGGCTCAACCACAATACCCACATGTATTTAAAGTACTTCCTCTTTTAGATGGCACTGAGCCGGAGTGGGTACAAGCAATGTATAGTGATTCCCCCAACTATTACGACATTGAAGCAGCATTTCAGGCTTATTATCAAAGCCACCCTTTTGAAAAATCTGTACACACCCAAAACTTCAAATACTTTGCTAAAACCATCAAAAATGAAGGATACCTACAATCGGATGGTTCATTGCTTGCTCCAGACTATAAAAAACCTTTAGGACCGGTAATTTCTAATCACAGTGCTCAAAATGAAACCTGGACTGCACTTGGACCTATGGAAACCTTTCAACCAGGTGGCGTAAGCCAAAAATCTAGTCAAGTCAATATCTACACCTTTGATCAATGTATCGCAGCACCTAATATATTGTATGCAGGTGCAGAAACGGGAGGTGTATATAAATCCACCGATAAAGGATTGAATTGGTATTCTATTGGTGATCAGATCTTTGATGATGGGGGCATAAGAGTGATACGGGTAGATCCAATTAACGCTGATATAGTGTATGTTGGATTAAGGCATTCGCTTTTAAAGTCTACCGATGGTGGATCGTCTTGGTCCGTTGTCTTAAATCAAAACAATCTCTGGCCAAATGCTATTAGCATCCATCCGAGTAATAATAACATCCTTTATATGACTGGAGATCAAGGCCTAATGAAGAGTACAGATGGAGGAACTTCTTGGTCCACTTTGGTTGCTTCCAAATGTTGGGATGTCAAACTCCAAACCAATAATCCCGATGTACTTTTTGTGATGAATTCCGATCCAAGCAAAGTTGAAGCTTATGACAATCTAACAGGTCCTTATTCTGATAATTGGAGTATTGATTTTGTTTCAAAGCCGGTCGATGACAAACAAACTGATGACAGAGTAAATTATCACATTACTCCTGACGGACACTGGTGGGTTGCTCCGAACACCAATTTCAATGGAAGACA
>CAJXMP010000280.1 GCA_913056515.1 uncultured Lewinella sp. | reverse complement strand
AGATATTCTATTTTCTATTGCTGGTGCTTTGGGTAGGACTACACTTGTCACCAAAGACATACTACCTGCAAACACTAATCAAGCACTCGCCATTATTAGATTAATTAAATCAGAATATGAGTTAAATATCATTAGAAAATCAGCGGAGATTTCCTCAAAAGCAATGATATTGGGTATGAAAGTAACAAAGGTAGGCATGAAAGAGTCTGATGTGGAAGCAGTGATTGAGTATCAATATGCCAAATATGGTGCTGTAAGACCAGCATATCCAAGTATAGTGGGTGCGGGAGAAAATGCAACAATATTACATTATATAAAAAATAATGATTACTTAAAAAATAATGATTTATTATTAATTGATGCGGGAGCGGAGTACTTAGGTTACGCTAGTGATATAACTAGAACATGGCCAATAAATGGCAAATTCACTGATGAGCAAAAAGAAATATATGAAATCGTTCTAAATTGTCAAAAAAGATGTATAGAAGCAGTTAAACCAGGTGTTACAATAAATATTTTACAAAAATTAGCAGTTGAAGAAATATCAAAGGGATTATTAAAACTTGGACTTGTTGAAGGCGATCTTTCAACGATCATAGATGAAGAGAAATATAAAAGATATTTTATGCATGGTATAGGGCACTTTTTAGGATTAGATGTACACGACACATCAATGTTAGGTAGAGATTATGAATTAACTGAGAATTCATATATCACAATTGAACCTGGAATTTACATTCCTAATGAAGATGATATACCAATAGGATATAGAGGAATTGGAATAAGAATTGAAGATGATATTTTAGTGACAGTGGATGGAAATGAAAATCTTACAAAAAAAGTCCCTAAAGAAATTAGTGAAATTGAAAGAATTGTTGGAACTATAGAAATTCCGTAAGCAAATATTTTATTTTAAACCAATATATTCTATTTCGGATATAATAATATTAAGCAAATTTTCGACTTCTGTTTGAACTTTATCTATATAATCGCCGATATCAGACTCTCGATCCATCCAAGTGCTTTTAAAATTAAAAATCATTTCTAAGTCACCACTAATGCCAAAATAATCTACACTTAAATTTGGATCTCTATTTGGTTCAATTTTATTTATCTCGGAAATACAGTTATAGGCATTTGAGTCAATCTCAGATAATTCCATTTTTTCATATTCATCATCATAATTATTTAATAATCCTCTAAACATATAGTAACGGACATAATTTCCAGAAGTAGACATGATATAAACCTAAATTGAAGGAGTTCCTTTTTGATTAGATTGTTTCCTTTTTTGCTTTTGTACTAATTTTTGATTAGAAGTATTTAGTACTTCATCGAATTTATCTGCTACATGTGAAAATTCTGGTACTAATGCAGCTCTTAAAACTTCAGCGAAGGATTTTACAGGAATAATCTCTACCTTGTCCATTAATTCTTTGTCGATATGTAAATCATCTATATTTTGAGTGACAACCTCAACATTAAAGTGTTTTTCAAGTTCTGCAATTCTTGTGTGAGCTTCATTAGGAGTAACCTCCATTATCTGCTTACGACGCATGTTATAAAAGCGCGTGACCAAGTTGGAGTCGTTTGCCCAGGCTTGTGGGGTTGCTACCTCCTCGATGCGATAGCGTTCCCACAAACCGTCGCTATCTCTGAAGGTTGAAATCCCACTTTCGGCACTCATTCCTGCACCGGAAAAAACGACAAGTTTATTTAAAGTCTTCACTGATAAATGGTTTTAGCTTTACAAGAATGAACTTGATTTTTCAATAACTTAATATACACTTAATATTGATTTGACAGGATTAATGACTTACATTTACATTTGAAATAAATTGTCAACTATGAAAAAATTATTACTTAGCTCGGCAGCTATCCTCGGTGCTACATCTTTGATTGCACAGGTGAACGTGTCGACAAACCCAACGAACAGAGTTGCTGTATTAGAAGAGTATACAGGAAACTTTTGTACTTACTGTCCCGATGGTCACCTTATCGCTACAGATGACGTAGAGCCAACAGGTGCAATTACTTTGAAGATCCAAACCGGTGGTTTCTCAGGAACAGATCCGGTATTTGGAGGAAATCTTCAAACAAACACTGGTAACACTATTGCAGGACCTTATGATTCACAAGGTTATCCTAATGGATCAGTAAGCCGTTCCGCTGGTAACACAGGTATCGGTCGGGGAGATTGGTTGGCTGCTGTAAATGGCATTCAGTCACAAGTTTCTCCTGTAAACCTTTATGTAGAGGCTGATGTTGATGTTACTACACGTCAATTGGATGTGTCTGTTGAGTACTACTACACAGGAACACCATCATCAGGGTCTAATTACCTTCACATTGGATATTACCAAGATAATATTCCTGCGTACCAATATGATCCAGGATTTAACCCGAACCAATTCTACATTATCTCAGAAGGTGTATACGATTTCGATCACTGTTTCAGAGATATGATTAATGGAACATGGGGAGAAGAGTTGACTGGTCTTGCTAATGGTTCTACAGCGATCATTAACCACTCGATCACGCTTCCTGCATCTTTCAGTACGTTTGATGTTGAGCCAGGAGCGATCAAGGTTTATGCATTCATGTCGGATTCACCACAAGGTGAGATCATTACTGCTGCAAAAGCAACACCAACGTTCACGAACTGGCCGAATGTTGATGACGCCGGTATCGTATTTTCAACTGCAACAAATGATGAGAACTGTGTAGGACGGCCTGGTTCTTTCGGACCAACTGTACTTGTAGGTAACTACAGTGCTGCTGACCTAACTTCATTCGATATTAACTACGGTGTGAACGGAGGTTCTTCTTTAGACAGCTGGTTTGGAACACTTGGTCACAATGAGAAGGTTGCTGTAAACCTAGCTGCGACTAACTTCACATATCAAGCGGCTAACACACTAGATGTTACTCTTGCTAACCCGAATGGAACAACTGATCCTAATACAGCTAATAACAACTTCACGAGCAACTTTAGTGGTTCAACTACTACTGCCAATGCTTCTAAGGTTCGTGTTGAAGTTAAAGGTGATGGTTACATGGTAGATGAGGCAACATTGACTGTGCGCGATGGTTCAGGAACGGCCCTTTTGACAGTTACGGGTAACCAGTGGACAGACAATTCAACTCAAACTTGGGATATCGATGTTCCTAACGGAGTTGATTGTTACACATTCGAATTAGAAGATACTTACGGAGACGGATGGGGTTATCAAACAACATCTTGGTGTCGTGTTTATAACTTCACAGGAGATGTTCAAGGTGCTTTGATCAAAGATATTGATTCAGATAACACGTTAGAGAGTCAATTAACAGAGGCTGCTGAGCTTACTTCTACACTTTCTGTTGAAGAAGTAGATGCTTGTCAGGCTGATACACTAAGTGCTTCCAAAAGTAGCACAGCAGAAAAAGATGAGGAAAAAAGT
>CAJXMP010000279.1 GCA_913056515.1 uncultured Lewinella sp. | reverse complement strand
ATTTCCTTTCCAACTATAGCTCCCCACAGCTTCCTGTAGTCCTGCAAAAGTATTTAGTCCAATCAAGGACTTAGCTAATAGTGATTTTCCAGCAGCAGAAGCTCCAATTAACGCAGTAAATGACCCTGCTTTTAAGCTGAGATTCATAGGACCTACCAAAACCTCATTTGGAGAGCTAACTACAAGCTTTTCAACTATTAATAAATCACTATTTTCCAAAATGCCTAATTTTTACTCAAGCAGCAAAATGCATACCCTACGGCGTATGAATCTTTGAATTTTTTCTACCTTGTGCTTGATTACAATCTTCATTAAATATACAAATACATGCAGCTAATCAAAATTTGTTTAATGAGCATTTGCACGATATGGTGCATTGGACAACTCAAGGCACAAAACCAAAACTTCAACCTAAATCTTTTGGCTAACTGGGACATAGATACTATGCCAAGTGCTGGTAGCATAACGTATAATGATTGTTGGGGATATGTGGATTGTACTGGACGGGAGTACGGTATTATGGGATCTGCCAGCTATACCCACTTCTTTGATCTGGAAGACCCTAACAATCCAGTTGAAATCAACTTTTATGCTGCAGGAGCGAATACCGTATGGAGGGACTATAAAACGTATCTTAACTACGTTTATGGAGTTTGTGATAGTTGTAATGAAGGCCTTCAAGTTTTTGATATGTCTTACCTTCCTGATTCGGTTTCAAAAGTATTACAAACAGATGCATTCTTTGGCAAAGCGCATAATATTTTCATTGACACTTTGAATGCTAAATTGTATGCTCCCGGCACCAACACTCAAAGTGATGGATTGGTCATACTAGACCTGAGTCAAACACCTGAAAATCCGACCTTATTAAGTTCTATATCATTACCAGGTGGATACGTTCATGATTTATATGTAAGAAATGATACCGCTTATTGCTCACATGGATTTAATGGGCTTTATGTATACGATTTAGCTGACCCTAACAATCCAGTCATTCTGGGCATTTTAGATGATTACCCTCAAAGTGGCTATAATCATTCGAGTTGGTTAAGCAATGATGGAAACCATTTGATTATGGCTGACGAGACACATAATACCTCACTAAAAATTGTAAATACTAGTGATCTTTCTGATATGGATGTAACGAGTCTATTTAGATCAACACTTCTTGCACCAACGGACACTGCTAGTATCGTCCACAATCCATTTGTTAGAGGTGATTATGTATTTCTATCCTATTATCATGATGGTGTTCAAGTGTATGACTTTTCAGATCCAAATCAGGCTGTAAAGGTGGCTTCTTATGATACCGATCCCGATAATGATAATTACGCTGGATTTAGAGGATGTTGGGGGGTATACCCTTATTTCCCATCTGGAAACATCATAGCTTCAGATGTTAGAAACGGACTATTTGTTTTGGAACCGGAGAACCTAGATATAGCCCCTATTATTGCAGCTAGCACTCCTGTAATTGAAATAGTAGGCGCAGACAATACCAATTTATGTGAAGGAGATACCTTAAGTTTATCTTTATCCGAAGCCATGGAGTCTATCTCTTGGGTCTTAGATAGTGTAGAAATAAGTACTGAACCTAGTGTTCAACTCAGTGAAGGAGGAATGCTACAAGTTATTGGAAGTAATCAGCATTGTACCGCTAGTAGTACATTAATAGACTTGAATTGGACGATTGTTCCTGAAAGCACACCTACAATTACACCAGAAGGTCCATATTGTGATGGAGATACCATCACTTTTACTATTGAAGCGGTTTATGATTCCGTACAATGGTACCAGAACGATGAATTAGTTCAAAGTGGTGCTACAAATACATTCCAAGTTAGTACGAACGGTACTGTCTCATATATCTACTCCATCAATGATTGTGCATTGACATCAGATAATTATGATGCCATTATTGAATTAGATCCGAATGAGACGATTCTGTTGGCAGGAAGTGCTTTGAGTATAACAGACTTGTATGATAGTTATCAGTGGTATTTCAATGATGAACTCATTGAAAATGCAAACTCCGCTTTCTTGGATATCTCAGCAACTGGAAGCTACTATGTGGAGTACACCACCACCCAAGGCTGTGTTTTTTACAGTGATATCATTGATTACGTGTCATCCACTTTTGATTTAAAAGATTTGGGGATTCATCTATATCCAAATCCTGTTCAGGGTAATGTGCTATCACTCAACAAAGCCCAATTGGACAATTATCCTTATCAAATATTTGACTTAAACGGTCAGCTTATTCAAGCGGGACAGATTAATGGACAGGAAATAGAACTAATCCAGCCAATGGATGGTTTGTATATGCTTCAAATATTGGATAATAAGACTACTTACTACACTAAATTCACCGTGCTATAAAAGGCACAAAAAAAGTCCCGAATGGATTCGGGACTTTTTTTATTTACCACCTCTTGGTCTCAATTCCAAGCGTTCTGGATCAAAAGTAATATCAATTCCATCCTTATTTCTTATCCAATTCAATAAGGCCTCTCCTAGGTACTTCCCTCTCCAACCATGGATGAAATCTCCTGGAATTTCGCCACTTGTTTTGATGTCCTTGATGTAGCTGCGCGGCATCACAATAGAAGGAGCCATTTGTTCTTCTTGACACTTATATTTAATCAATAAATGCAATAATTCAAGCACTAAGTCTTCTTGCTTATTTTCAGAAGAACCTCTTGGAATAGAATTCAAGAGCTCGCGTTCTTCCTCCGTTGCTGGTGCATTGTACATGTCCCAAAACAGATCCCCCCATTTTCTAACAAAGTTCTCCCGCAAACGTCTGTTCTTATATAAAGCCTCTTTACCGGAATGAATAGCTCGAACAATATGATTCAAATTACTGGAGGACAAAACCATCTCTCTCGAATAATTCAGGTGTTTAGCCTGATCATCTCTCCATTTGGTTATTCTCAGCAAGAATACTTGCTCCTTCTTACGCAAAGACTTGATTTTAGAATTTTTCAGGACATCAGAAAAAATATTTTTAACGTAGGAATTTTCTAATTCCATTTTTTTCATCTCCTCCTCTACCCATTCATATCGGTCCATACTTTTGAGCTTATCCATGATTTGATCAGCCAATTCACGTAAGTATATGACATCATTAAGTGCATACTCAATCAATTTTTCATTGATAGGTCTTTGCTCCCAATTGGTTACGGCATACCCTTTACTCAGGTTGACTCTCAATTCAGCCTCTAACAATCTAGAAAATGCAACAGGATATTTATACCCAATAAAAGCAGAAGCTAATTGGGTATCGAATACCGATTTGGGAAGGACACCATAGTTCTGATAAAGGAGTCTAAAATCATTTTCACCTGCATGTGTAATCTTTAGAATAGCAGGATCTTGAATTAAGTCCAGAAAAGGATTTAAATCTTTTATGGCTAGCGGATCAATAATATAATTGCCATTACTGCAGCTTATTT
>CAJXMP010000278.1 GCA_913056515.1 uncultured Lewinella sp. | reverse complement strand
GAGATCATCGTTAGAGACCTAAATGCTGCAGGTGTTCTTTACTACACGCTTGAGACTGGTGACTTTACCGCAACTAAGAAGATGGTTATCATCGAGTAATCGAAGAGATCATAAATAATATAAGGGGTAGTGTTAGACACTACCCCTTTTTTATTATCTAGTTATTTAAATTCAATACAAGAATGCCTTATTTAAATCAAAAATTCTGTCCTTATGAGCAAGTACTTTTATGTAACTCTCCTAAATAGATTACCCTAAAACAAGAAAGCCTGCATTAGGTACAGGCTTTCTCTTAATCATAGATTATAAATAATAACGAACTTCGAGTTGTACCAAGTAGGTCGAACTTTAAGATCAGTTGGATACGCCCAATTGCCTATTCCCTTTTGTATTTGTAAAGATGTACCGATGGAAAATCTATCTGTCAACGAGTAGGATAAGCCAAGATCTGTAAATCCTGACCATGTCATATTATTATTGTAAATAGGTTTATCCGCATAATCGACTAACAGATCTTGAGATACAGATTTCCCTGTATGTTTTTTCCACAAAGCCATTGTAGCACCAATAGTAAGATTAGCATTCAACTTACCCCAAGACCTTTTATATCCAATTCCTACTGGTAATTGTAGCATGGAGGTTTTATTATAATGGATAACATTTCGCTCTGCTGTAGTCATCAAAGTGGTATCTCCATAAATTGGTGTTAGCTCTTGACTAAAATTATTCATTTCAAATCCCACAATAGTATCCTGTAGTGTAATCAAATAATCTTCTTTCAGATTATTCCAATCTAATCTACTCTCTGAAAGCTGATAGGTTAAACCCGCACTCCAATACCAATGCTTATGGAAGGATTTTCTGTATTCCGAACCAAAGCTCAGGGACCATAATTCTTGTTCTAAAGACGAATCAAAATAGTCTGAATCAGTCCAACCATTATTCCATGTACCTGGTGATACAAATACAGCTAGAGCATGATTAGATGCACTTTGCTCTTTTTCTTTGAGGATTAAATCTGAATTTGGCAAAACCTGAGTATTGGCGCGAAATAACAATCCTAGTATACGGGAGTCGATACTAGGAACACTGGTTAACCTTTTGATGCGATTTACATGTTGAACATCTATAGCTTTTTCAATATGATTTTCATTAAACACGGTACCTAAACTTGTATTTGTTACATTCGCTGATGATACTGTATTCTTGAATTTATTTTCTATTGTATTATTTCCTGTTTTATTAGTTATTTGGTCGACTACTTGAAATTCGATTTCATTACCCGATTGTATAGCCTCCGAATTGATAGATTGCGCTTCTTCGGATGATTTTAAATTATTCTTAGAGGCACTTGCATCAAGATAAGACTGTCTAGTTACTAGCTCATCTGAGCCATCACCATCTGTTTTTTGCATACAGGTAAGTGGTAAAGCAAGTAAAAACCCAATGGCTAAGAACAAAAATCTATTTAACCAAAGATTTTTCTTTGAAGTACCATTCATGGCTTCTATTGCAACCATCTTATCCCTTATCCCTGACTCCATTTTGGACCAATCCAAAAAATCAGGGACTTGTTGCTCTTGCTTATCGAAAAGCTCCCTCAATTTTTTATTATTTAAATCCATTTACTTTTGTCTGTTTCGTTCTATAATTCAATCTTTTTCTAAGCCATCCTTTGGCTCTTGACAGTTGAGATCGAGATGCTTCCTCACTGATTTCCATAATCTGGGAAACCTCTTGGTGGTCGTATCCTTCAACCATAATCAGTAAGAATACATTTTTATACCCTTTAGGCATAGCTTCTACAGCTTCTAGAATATCTTCATCATTTATTCCTGTAAAATCAATGCTTTCCTCTTCGGGTGTATCGGGGATTTGCTCAATCGGAATCAAAGTGGTCTCCCGTTTATTTTTTCTAATAAAGTCAAAGCATTGATTAATGGTTACTCTCCTCAACCAAGGCTTAAAAGGACCTTTTTGCTCATCGTATTTTTGAATATTTAAAAAGACTCGAGCATAAATATCTTGTATGATGTCTTGGTGCGCATAATCTTGTTCTACAAATTGCCTAACTACCGTATAGACATAGGCTATACTCTTTTTATACAGCACAGCATATGCACTTTGATCACCATGCTTTAAAGCCAATATGGTATTTTGATCGACCACTGTAGTTAGTTATTCGTTAGTTATTTAATTATGATATCCTTATTGACATCCTTCTAAAAATTCATTTAGTTCTGCTTCACTATTAAACGTTAAAATATCGCCAGTCCCACTCTCTACTTGTACTTGCACTGGATAGATTAAACTAATTTCTTCCAAGGCCAGATTGTTATAAATAGCTGTATAATCTTGGTTGTCCTCCACTAGTAGAATCCCGCCAATGTAATCTAATTGAACAGGGAAAACGACTAAATAGGCACAGGATGGTTCACTGAAATAATTCTGTAGATGGAAATAAAGCACATGATCTAATTCACATGCATCATCGCCTAATACAATGTCACAAGCAATTTCATAAGCTTCTATCAAGTCCTCTATACAGGTTATTTCATATGTCACACCGGATTCATCTATTACACTGAATGGATAAATCAGCTCTAAGGGTAATCCTTGAAGTAGGAGGTTCATGTACTCGTCCTCGTTTTCTACCACTACCTCGGTAGATCCCTCTACTAAAACAGTGAACGGGTATAGCAAATCAAAACAGCCAAGACTTGTAATACCTATAGTATCATTTATCACTGGAGGATTTACTCCTTCGCAAAGAATTATTAAGTCATAGAAAGCTTCATAATCTGAAACCGTTGTTTCTTCACCTTCAAAAAGCACAGTAAATGGGAAAGTGAAGAATAGTGGATCTACGGAAAGTACTAAGTCCATAAACTCTACCTCACTGTTGACTATGTATTCCTTACCATCGATGTCTACCAATGTTAGTGGATATAGTAACTCTATACAGGCTGTATCAATCATAAAGGCAGGCATAATATTTGTATGCTCCTCACAGTATCCCCACCAATCTTCTGGGACGCAATTTGCAAATTGTGTAGCCAACTCGATGGCATCTTGGTTCATGTAGGTATTCCCCTCCGCATCAATTGTTGTTATTGGATAGACAAAATCCACCACTGGATCATTAACATCCGTTTCAAGTAATTCTATTAGCTCCAACTCGGAGGCAACCTCAAGGATAATCTCAGAATTCAAAAGAACTTCTAATGGAAATTGTAATAGATGGCAGCCTAAATGAAAGTTATTATCATCATCTGTGATTAGAGCATTTATTACTGCATTGACAATAATGGTATCTACTTCATAAATAGGTCTTTCGATGATAATTTCATCTTGATTAGACCTATCACACGCCCAGCAAAAGCTGATTATAGCGGCTAGAAATAAAACACTTTTTAGGATTCGATTCATCACAAATGATTAATGTACTAGAAACTAGTTGATTA
>CAJXMP010000277.1 GCA_913056515.1 uncultured Lewinella sp. | reverse complement strand
TCCTACTATAGAACAGCCATCTTCATCTAAGGCTATTGTTACTAGGTCGTTACAAGCTAGTGTCTCCGTTGGATTGGCAAACTCGTTCATCGTAATAGAGAAAGAACAGTCAGTGGTGTTTCCACTTGCATCAGAAACTTCATATTCTACAGTCCATGGACTATCGTGATAATCAAGGTATTCGCCTGATACAGGACCTGACAATAAAACCTCAGAAGCGATAGAACAATTATCTGTTGCTTCAAGTGCATATTGAACTACCTGACCACAAAGTCCTGGATCTAAGTTGATTACTATATCTTGACAAGTTAATTGCGGAGCAAGATTATCTTCTACTGATATTGTAGCTTCACAGGTAGAAGCATTACCGCTTTCATCTGTTACAGTTAAGGTAACCGTATTTTCGCCTACTTCATCACAAGTCCAATCTTCATCATCACTTGCAATTTCAAGCGTTATATCACAATTATCTGTACTACCTCCATCGATATCAGATGCATCGATAGAAACCTCACCATTCTCATCCAGTTCAATAGTCACATCTTGACATAAAGCCACTGGCATTAGATTATCTTCTACAGTTACTATAGCTTCACATGTGCTTACATTACCGTATACATCGGTAGCTGTTACTGTTACTGTGTTATCTCCAACATTCGAACAATCAAACATATCAGGAGATACATATAATGAATCAATACCACAATTATCCTCAGCATAAACTGTCGAGGTCAATGGCACAAAGTATGCATCACCATCGGAATTAACTAACACTAAGGTCCAATTAGCAGGAGCATATTCGCCGCTAAAACCAGGAGTAAAGTTGGTGATAGTTGTTGTAGAAGCTCCGACTATATTATCTACAGTATATGATCTAAAGCCAAATACATCTCCAGCTGAAACTACAACTGATGCACTACCAGTTTGGTTATTCCCTCCATTAGTATTGGTCAATTGTACATATGTTCCATTTAGTAAATATCCAAATGTATCCCAATATGCTCCATCCGGTGTTGTGTAACTCCAATCAAAAGTTAAGGTTTGAGATGTCAACACAGGAGCTGTAATATCTGTAGTTCCAGAGCTACCAGAACCATTATCACCACTTATACTTATCAGATTTAGAACTTCAGAAGATAAAGGTTGTAAAACGTCTTGAGGCAAAATGGATGCCATTCCATTATCATCTAAATCTATTGTTATATCTTGGCATAAAATCGTTGGAGCAACATTATCTTCAACAGTTACAAGGAAAGAGCAATCTGCTGTATTACCTTGATCATCTGTCACATTAAATGTATTCAAAGTGGAACCCACTGGAAATAATGAACCAGAAGGTAGACCTGCGGTTTGAGTCAAAATAGGATTACAATCACCAGTAATTGTAGGCAAAGTATAATTAGCTATTTGCTCACAAGCATCAGATGCTTGTACCGTTATATCTGCAGGACAAGAAATGGACACATCACATGAAGGTGCACCAGCCTCCAAATAAACTAATAAGTTTACTCTATAATTAGTTGCTTGTGGATTGGGTGAATGCCAATACGTAATTGTCATACCCCCAAAAATTACAATACCTGACCCCCATGCCTTCTCAGCACAAACATATTTGTTGATATTACCTGAGCTATGCACTAAAGGAGTCAAACCAGTACCAGTAACCGACGCATGCGCAAAATAATTACCGGACATAGAACTTGATGTAGGTACATTTGGACCTACGAAAGCTCCATGATTGGTATCTGTAACGATAACACTACTAACGAAATCAGAATAATTAAGTGTAGTACCATTAAAACCAAAATTGATATTTCCTCCTTCATTAGGAGCTGCATTTAGTAAAAGTCTACCACCTGCCGCAACCCAACTCTCTATTAAGGCTTGATTAGCATTGAAAAAGGTATTTAGCTCATTAGCCCCATCATCACTACCTTCCATATAAACTACTTTTGTAGTGGAGGTAAAGACAGTACTTGGATCTACAGTTCCATAAATCCCAAGTGTCCAGTTTCCAGCACCGAATGCTGCATTCATAGCATTTACATTGTACGGTCCTGCAAAATCCCATGGCTCCCCATCTGGAGAACGTAAATAAAATGCAGGAACATTCATGGCCATTGGCTGAATGTAAACTTCGTCCTTATCGATTTTTGATTTTGAAAACAATTGACCTGATTTCCCATCCTTGGCATTATTAGCACCTGTGTAGGGATCAGCACTTGATTGTGGAATTCCTTGGGCATCTGCTGTACTTATTGTTACAAAAAGTAACATAACCAAAGAAACGGTCTTTAAAAGAATATTTCTTTTAAAAATTTCTGAGTATATCTGTGACCATAAGTGTCTTGGGCTTGCCACAGATTGGAGTCCCATTAAGGGATTCCACCTTAATAAATTTTTCATGAGTGTTGTATTGTTAATAGCTATATCGTTTTAAAAACTTAAATCTAATGAAACTATCTCTCCAACGTAATACCCAAAACCAATTATTTTATCGAGAATCAAAAGTTTAATTCTAGTTCAAATACATTAATTACCAAGTATTTGGTATAAATCAATTACATATCATAAAAAAGGCCTCGATTTTCACCGAGACCTTTTATAATCACATTTTTCTAAAGATTATTCTATAACAATCATCTTTTTAGTAGCAGTAAAGTCGCCTGACTCTAAGCTGTAGTATAATACACCTACTGCTTTCAAGTCTTTGATGATTACCTCATTATACCCTGCTGCAAAGTCTCCATTGATAGACTTCACCGTCTGGCCATCGATGGTCATTATCGTTAGACTTGCTTGTCCTGCTTTCGCTAGGTCAAAGCCTATCGTTGTCTGTCCATTGAATGGATTCGGTACATTTTGGTAAAGTACATAATCTGTATTCGCTTGACCACTGAAGGTAAGCTCTACTCCTTCTATACCTTGAGTCGTATATGCCTCTGCTTGGGTATATCTAGAGTTGATCGTCAATACTTCGCTTAGTTGAATATCAGTTGTTGCTTTGAAGGTTACACTGAATAAGTCTTCTCCTGCTAAGTTTCTGATCTCCATATCATTCCAACTTGCAGTCAAAGCGCCTGCATGTACACCAAAGTGTTCTGTGCGTGCTAGACCTTCTTGGATAGATACTAATTCTAAGCCTTCGTGGTTTAGTGTAAACTGATAACCCGATACTGCTGCTGCACTGGTAAAGTGTACTGTCACCTCTTGACCTGCTTGTACTTGTTCATCTGTTGTATTGATTTGGATGTTTTTATTGGTACGATTCTCAGCTGCACTTTGGAAGTTCGCTTGAGCCGTTCCGTTTACATCTCCAATCTTAACACCGATGAAATCTGCCGCTAGGTCATCTGTATCTAAATTATTATAATTAATTACTTCTGGATAGCCCCATGGATCTGTAGGATCTGCAAACACATGGTCTGCATCTACAAATCTCCAAGACGTATTATTTTGGAAAGAATCAGCTAGCTGTAAGATGA
>CAJXMP010000276.1 GCA_913056515.1 uncultured Lewinella sp. | reverse complement strand
TTATCGAGCCTCTAGTTACTAAAGGTAAAACGAATACGATGCACTCTAGAAGAGTGGTATTCTCTTATCTACAGAACAAAGAAGCTGTAAAAGAAATCTTTGGTGCAATTGCTGAGAAAGTTGGTGATAGACCAGGAGGATATGTACGTGTAATCAAAACTGGATTCCGTCGTTCTGATGGTGCAGAGATGGCAATGATTGAGTTCGTTGACTTCAATGAAGTGTACAGCTTGAAAGATGCTAAGAAGCCTTCTCGTCGTCGTCGTTCAAAGAAAAAATCTACAAATAAAGATGTAGATACAACAGCTACTACAGAAGCTGCAGTTGAAGAGACTACAGAAGAAACTCCAGCAGCAGAGGAAGTTGTTGAGGTAGTGGAAGAAGTTGTTGAAGAAACTCCAGTGGCTGAAGAGGCTGCTGAGGAAGCTCCAGCAGCAGAAGAGCCAGCTTCAGAAGAGGAATCAACAGAAGAAAACAAAGAGGACGAAGCTAAGTAATTTCGGTCCTTTAGGCATACCAAAAGCTCGCGTATTTTTACGCGGGCTTTTTTTATTGTTATGTTAGTACATTATTAAACTGGGTGTTAAGGCTGAATAAGCTGATCCTTTAAGTAGAAAAGTAGGTTCTGGATAAGTGCATTGTATGTAGCGATATAATAGATTCGCTAGTTTACAGTAGGCAAATAAAAAGCGTTTCATGATCACATGAAACGCTTTTTATTTTTCTATTATTAGGAGCTTATTCTTCTCCTAAGTTGAATAAGAAGGAAAATCTCATGGTTCCAGCTAGTGGACTATTATTTTGATTGATTGCAATCAAATAGGATAGGTTAATTTCAAACACATTGTATTTCAATCCGGTACCTACCGTTGCATATTTTCTATTTCCCTTAGATGGACTTTCATGGAAATATCCACCTCTTAGTGCAAATTGGTTATTATACCAGTATTCTAATCCCAAAGAAGCTGTGATCTCTGCAATTTCTTCAGAGAAACCATTCGGTGCATCCCCAAAGCTTGTAAACATCGCTTGGATAGGGTTATATTCTAATTGATCTGGAATACCATTTCCGTCTTCATCACAGTTATCAAAGCAATTAGTAGGGACTAATAGTTTATTGAAGTCCGCTAGAATCGCTAATTGATTATACCCATCTAATTCGAAATTTAGCGCAGTACCTAAACCTAAGTTAGCCGGTAAAAAATCTCTATTGTCATTAGAGGCATTTAGATAAGTGATTTTAGATCCTATATTAGTTGCAGCTAGACCAATAGTTAAGTCTGCATCAGTATCACCAATACTTACTTCGTTATTATAAGTAGCTGATAAATCTACAGCTCCTGCTAATCCAACGCTAATAACCTGACCATTTACAGATTGATTGGATGCTAAATCTGAATAAATGAATTTACCACCAATACCAAATCCTAGATTGTCGGATAATTTTCGAGCATAGGAAAGTTTTATTTCTGCTTCTTGTGGATTTCCTTGTCCTGTTGGATTACCATTTTCATCTGTGAATTGGATGTTTCCAAAGGAGAAGAACCTTATATGTCCACCTACTGCCTGTAAGTCATCTAATCTTTTATATCCAGATAGATAAGCAATATACATATCGGTTAGATTAATGTTCCTAAACCAAGGTGTGTAGGAAGCACTAAATTCTAGATCATCTTCAGAAAATACCAATTTAGAATCATTGAATGCGATACTATTTGCATCTGCTGATAGTGCGATTCCTGCATCTCCTACAGCTGATGCTCTGGCATCAGGAGCAATTCTTAAAAATGGTACTGCTGTGATAATAGCATTCTGACAAGGCTCATTAGTACCTGCTACTACCCACTTTTCTCCATTAAAGATACATTGAGCTTGTAAATCCGAAGTAGTAATTGATAAAAGGAACATAATTAATGCTGTCCCAAAGAAATACTTTTTCATGTATTTATCATTGATTTGCCGCTAAGATAAAATCTTAAGGCCGAATTAAGAAGATATTGTTATAAATTCCTAAGCCTGTACCGTTCAGGTTTTAGGTTGTCCAAGTTTTTGTATCCGAAATATATGTTAATACCTTATAAGAAACTGCAAAGGTCCTAACAATATACATGTTTGTGATTTATTTGATTGGCTAACAGTGTATTACGTTATTTTATGATGACTAGTTTTTCAAATGCGCTGTCTCCTTTGATTTCAGCACCTCCAGATAGTGTCCTGGCATTAATTTTGTATACATAAACACCAGTCGCCAGCGGATCTCCAAAATCGTCAGTGCCATCCCATTGAATACAGTCTCCTAAACCTAAACGACTTCCTACTGGATTAATTTGCTCATGTAAAGTTTTAACTAATCGACCTGCAATAGTGTAAATATTAATACTCACATCAATAATTTGTCCTTCCATATTATGCTCAAATTGGAAGCAGGTGCTAGAAGAGAATGGGTTGGGATAGTTCAAGACTTGCTCCAAGGCTATTTTACCTGAGCTACTGACTACAAATTCCGTATACCCTTCACTAGAGTTATTGGCGATATCCCAGGCTTTCACTCTAATTTCATGTCTGCCCTCACTAATATTAGTTAAAGGATATCTGATTGTTCCTGATCGATAATCATCTAGTTCAGATTGATAATAATCATTTAATAAGAAGGTAGATTGCGTTTGCTCGTCCAGTGTGCCCGTTAGATCGTGACCTATACTGTTTCCAGTAACATTAATCCCATAATCATCTTCCAACTTTACATACAACAACGGTTCAGAACTAGTAATACCGCCAAATACAAAGTCCTCCGAGTTCATATATACTTCAACAATTGGACCCTGGTCATCTTGTATAGCATTATCTGATGAACCACCAATTATAATATCCTCATTGTATCCTTTGGCCTCTTGCTGCCCATCATCTTCAATGGCATAATAGCTGATTTTTCCTTGTCCAAATTCAAAGGAAATATCTTTTGGGACTACAAAACTAAATTCAAAAGTCCCATTAGTTATAGATACTAAGCCCTTGAAAATAATATTCTTTTGTAAGGAATATGTGTAAACGGAAGAACCTGAATCTTGACCTAAGGTTTGATTAGTGGTTCGTTTATCAAAAACACTAGGATAAAGTTGGCCATTAAATGAGGTGGCTAATTGACCGTTAAAATCTAAGATTTGACCCTTAATAGTAACTAATTCTAGTGCAGAAAGCGTATCAATAGTACCACTTAAAATAGTATTACCATTTATTTCAGTTGTTACCACCTCATAAGCTGGAACTGCTATAGCTTGACTAGGATCACCTAGTAGCGTAAATTTTCGATGGTTACTAGCATCTGTCTGTGGCGCATTTTTTGAAGCAATCAGTGCATCACCAAAACGAAGCGGTGCTCCGTCAGCAATACTAAATAGTGTATCTGTTATTACCCTTGATAAGTCATAATTATCATTGGCATAAACTGCTCTTACTGTGGTAAACATGGCAATAGCACCACCATCGGGGTTTAAAATAGTTTGTTCACCACCAGAGGTG
>CAJXMP010000275.1 GCA_913056515.1 uncultured Lewinella sp. | reverse complement strand
ATCTATGAAGCGGAACTCAATAAAGTTGCAATAGGTTTGAATCCTAATCTTATTTTAATTGGGATTCTAGGGTTTGTCGCGTGTTTTGCGGTCTCTTTAGGACCAGTAATGTGGGTGCTGTTTTCTGAACTTTTTCCGAGCCGAATACGTGGTATTGCCATATCATTCGTGGGGTTCATTAACTCTGTCGTATCAGCACTCGTTCAATTCATATTCCCTTGGGAATTATCTCACCTCGGCAGCGCTACAACCTTTTTGATATATGGAATATTCGCTTTGATTGGCTTGATTTTAGTGGTTAAAATCATTCCCGAAACCAAGGGCAGGTCCTTAGAAAAATTAGAAAAGGAGCTTGTGGGTTAAAGCCTAAAAGGCCAAGGTTTTCCCTGGCCTTTTTGGTTCAATTAATTAACACCGTCTAAAGCACGATTACCTTCTGAATACTTCGCTTACCATCAAAGCGAATAACTTCCATAAAATATTGACCCGAGGAAATATCACTAACAGGGAGTATGTAAGAGTCAGTAATGTTCAAATCTTTTGACTTATAAACGATCTGTCCTTGGTTGCTGTATAGCGTTAGCCAAACTGGACCAGTCGTAAGAAAATCGCCCTGAATATGAATGGTACCACTTGAAGGATTGGGGTATACCACAAACTTTTCATCTAGGTTTTCAGTAATTCCAACGGCTAAATCAAAATCAAACCAGTTTAAATTGAACGGAGCTTGAAGAATATCTAACTTTAAGAGGTAATTACCCTTCATCAGATACACACCACTCTTAGTCAAGGATTGCCAACTCTGCCAGCCACCAGTTGCTGGAACACTTACGGTATGTATACTGCTGAATTGATTTCCTGCTGTATCTAACAAGTCAACTTTGAAGGCGCCATTGCTCTGCGAGGCGTGACGATAGGTAACGTTATAAGTTCCCGTTTCTTGAACCTTTACTTCATAGATCAAGTAATCACCCGCGTCTAAATATCCAATATTCTTACCTCCTCCTGCATCAGACGTGATTTCCAGAGATATACCAGCCATATCAACGAATGATTCGGCTTCTACTTTCCCTGGTATGACATTGAATATTGGAAGGTCATTCAAGACATCTTCTTGATAAAAACCCTGAACCATTAAACTATCAACAGACAGTAAGTCCGTACCGCTGTAACTAACCTTGATTTCATCGAGAAAAGTTAAATTTGAGGCAACGTGTAAAAACAAAACTCGAGAATTATCGCTACTTAAGGATATCGAATCAACTCCTGCGACAGCACCATTTACTAAAACACTATAATCCGAAATATCAGCTAATGCGCTTGGTAAAAGTGGCTTGTTAATATGTACTTCAATAGTATTATTATCGGTTGTTTTTGAATGCACGTATAATGAGGAAATACTCGCTAAATCTGCTACAGGCACTAGCTCAAAGCTCAATAAGTTCATTCCCCCATCTTTGGCGTTAAAAGTAATAACTGTATCCTCCTTCAATAAGACAACATTATTAATAACCTTCGTTGAAAAAGCGTCCCATCCTCCTGTGTTGGTGGCATAAACATTAGGAGTTACCCGAACTCCGTTCGCTTCAAAATAGAAATTAGCACCCGTTGAAAAACCACAACCTTGTCGAACTCTTAATTCATAAATACTGTCTTTAGCTACATTTATTGAAAAGCGCATCCAGTCTCCACTATCTATAAAGCCTACCTTATAGCCGTTAGACATAATTGTATCTGCAGTGTATTCAACATCTACACCATCATTACGATAAATCCATCCTGAATTCCACGAAGTAGGCGGATTAAGTTGCATAGATTCCGTGTCCCAATAAGCAACATCTAATGGACCCAAATCATACTCGGACGCATGGATGATTCCTGGAACAGAGTGTTGCTTCCAAGGAATTGCCGTTTTATCGTAAACCTGTCTGAACATTGCATCTATAACGTCGCGATTGAAACTACAATTTTCATTCTTCGAATTTTCGGCAAGTTGAAGAAGAGCACTTTTAGCAGCGGCAACAGAAGGAACTGAGGTATTATTACCATTCCAATAATTCAATAGATCGTTGTAGCCTTGATTCTTCTGGATGGATAAAGATGCATTAATCGTTTCAAGCTTTTTGAGTGGCCACCACGACCATCCCACACCTTGATTTTCTAGCAAGCCAATTAGACCGGTAAACCAGGCATTAGAATTTTCGCCCGTTTCACCTACCCAAACAGGGACATTATATGTATCTCTTAAAATGGTGATGTATTCTATATCGGCGTCAGTCTCTACAGGTGACCAATACTTATGTGGTGAATAAACCATATTAGCATCCCAAGGGGGCGTAAGACCAGTAAAATCATTGGCAAACCAATTCCCTTCAATGAAAATTATATGATTCGTATCAACGCTTCTTATACTATCAGTAATATCAACGTAAAGGTTTTTCAATTGAGTACCACCAGGTAAGTTCCAGTTAGGTTCATTAATTAAGTCCCAACCAATAAATATTGTGTCATTTGCATACGTTTCAGCTATTTTTTTCCATAAAGCAACAGTTTTGGCTTGATTTGCAACACTCTCAAATAATGAAGGCTTTGATGGGTCGTAATCATTAATAGCACTGTTATATCCTTGTCCACCGGGTGCGGCGTGCAAATCAAGAATGATATACATACCTACCTGCTCACACCAGAGTTTTAAAGAGTCTACTAAATCGAACCCGCGATTTAGCCAAGTCTGTTGTCCTGAGACAGGTTCATCTTCGATTGGCAGGGTAAATAAATTATAGTGAAGTGCTGGACGGATAGTATTAAAACCCCAACTTTTCAATGAATCTATGTCTCTTTTAGTAATATAGTTATCGAGCCATGCATCATAAAAATCATTTGTATTCTGCACACCAATAAGATCCTCAATAGTATCTCGTAGTTCATGCTGAGCATCCCCAAAGTTTGAAGTATGCATCATATATCCCTCCTGTACCATCCAGTTTCCCAGACCCATAGAACGGATTAGGAGAGTATCACCGTTAGCTTTAGTGATTGCTTTTCCGCTACACTTTACGTAGTTCTGTCCTAAACTCACGAATGGTATCAGCAAAAAAAATAGATACTTTTTCATTTTATTATTGATTTTCTAGTGACTTAAAGTGACTTAAGAGATCTTCTTCTGATTTTAGATTCAATTTTTGTTTAATCCTATATTTCCTTTTTCGAACTGCGTATACAGTAACGTTTAGTAATGACGCAATTTCTTTAGATGAAAGATTCTTCCTTAAAAGCAACACAAAATCCAAATCGCCTTTAGTAAGTTGTGGATATTCAGATTTGAATATGGAAATAACATCATCGTTGATTCGATAATATTTTTCTTGTAAGCTATCCCAATATGTCTCATTCTTAAGCTCACGATCAATTGTCCTATGTAAATCCCTTAGATCTGACTCGATGTTTGATGAAGTTGAAGACTGCCTTAGTATTTGAGTAAACTTCCCCTTGAAATCTCGAAGTATTTCAATGCGGTTTGAGGTTTTCAAAAGCTGGAATTCTAATTCCATATTTCTT
>CAJXMP010000274.1 GCA_913056515.1 uncultured Lewinella sp. | reverse complement strand
CAAAAAAGAAAACTCTCTACACCTTACCATTTGGTAAGAAACCGAAATAGTAACTTAAAATTACTAACTACTATGAAAAAGTTACTTTTCTGTCTTTCGGTATGTTTTGTCCTATCTGTTCAACATACCTTTGCACAAGAACAGAGTGACCCAGCTAATTACACGATTAGCGCTGCTGTCAGTCCTTTTGGTGGGGCTTTAAATTTCGCTGTTCATTTAAATGATAAATCTGCGGTATTCTTTGGACTTGGAGCTTACCCAGAAGGGAATGCCCTTTTCCTAACACCAATTGATGGATTTGGTGATTTTGAAATGATATCATCCGCATCATGGGCTGGCGTATTTGTTCAACATAGACCGTTTGAAAAAGCGGATTGGTTGAGATTAAATGCTGGCTTGGCCGCAGGATCTATTGAAAATACGATTACCGATGATAATGGCGAAGTGTACACTGCAAATTACAAGGAGAACCCTGTAATGTATGCTGGATTAGGAATAGGTCAGCGCAATAAGAAAGGCTTAGTCTTGGGTTTTGATATAGGTGCTTTGTATGGTGCGGGCCCAGTCATTACTGGTCCAAATGCGGATAAAGTTCAAACATTAAGTGAGACTTATTTTACCAATGTTTTGCCGAATATACAGTTTAGCATTGGTTATGGATTTTAAATAGACTAGTTGACGCTGGGCATTTGGTCCGCTGAATGTCAGCGTTTTTGTCAAGTTTATACCATAATTCGGCTTTTTTGTCTAAAACTTGTGTTCTAGCATACCTTCTGAGTATTAAAAAGTGTTAAATAGGTGCAAATCTTAGGGTGGATTAATAGATTTGTATTTATTAAATGTAAGTAATAATCCCATACTCAGAATTATGTTAGGAAAACTCGTTCAAATTCTATCATATCCAAAGGACTTGATAGCCAAAAATGGAAAAAAATCTCTGCTTGTTTTTGCTGTTTATTTCGTTACGAAATGGAGTATTACATTTCTGTTCGGAAAGCAAATACTAGAGTGGATTAAGGGGTAATTAAAATTTTTAATTACACATAAAAAGCACTTGTTTCTTTATGAAGCAAGTGCTTTTTTTCATTTTAGAACACTTCTATTCCCCATTGCACTAGATTAGCCTATTGATTTTGCTGGTTGAGGTCAAACCCATTGTAATAATCGGTATCTAGGTCTTGTAATTGTTTTGTTATATAAGTGATTTGGCCGGTATGGTAGGAAAAGTGCTCCATGACATGTATGACAATAGAAATACCATTTTCTTTGAATCCTTGAATAGAAAAAGTGGATTCTAGGTAATTTTGATTCAATTGCAAAGCTGCTTTTCTAATGTCTTGGTTCAATTCTCGTAATAATAGCTCCAACTCTTTTTGAGAAGATCTGGTCTTTGGTAGAAATTCTTGATCGCGTTGCCTTTTATGGGGTATGTTTAAGAGGGAGGCTAGAAGCCATTGTCTGACATTACCGTTGAGGTGTAGGATTAGATTAGCAACTGAGTTCGTGTGATTATTAGGTCTCCAGGTAAGTTGCTCTTCTGATAGGTGTGTTATGCATTTAAGTATTCTAGGAATACTTTCTTCGCAAATTCTACGGATTAATTCTTGTTTAATAGCTTGACTTAGTTGATCTTGCATAGCCAAAGTCTTGTTTATGAAATATAAAGTACCCAATCTAATTACTGCTCAAACAATTTACGAGTTTTTGAGCCCTTTTCTATCTGTGTCAGAATCGATGGACTTTTTAAAAGAACACAAAATCTGGCGTGGTCTTCGTTCTTACGGTTTTTTAAGTGTTTTATTGATTATTCTAGGGATTGCCTTTGGAATAGTGTTAGTCTATTTTTTAATTGATGCTATACGAGTAGTAGATGATTTTGCCCATTCAGACATGAGCACAGCTTCCATGTTAGGTAACATAGGAGATCGATTCAATAATACCTTCTTATTAGGTGGTTCAAAATACATGATTATGATTTTGATGGAGATTATCATTTTTCATGTCATTGGTAAAACACTAACCATATTAAAAGGATCCCCGCAAGATTTAAGCTTTAAGGGTTTTGTTCGTGCGCAAAAGCGTATGATTAAAGTGGCCATAAGGTCTTGGGTGCTGGAAATCCTTGTTATTGCTGTAGTTAGTTTGGCCTTAAGGATAGTAGGGTTATCTAGTATAAAGCCTTTACCAGTATTTATGATTCAGGCGTATTTTCTGGGATTTGCCCTGATTGACAACTATTTTGAGCGTATGGACCTTCATATAAAAGCTTCTTCTGCATTAGCTTTTAAACACGCTGGTTTGACTTTAGGCTTGGGGATAATCTTATCTTTTTTCTTGGCCATTCCTATTGTAGGACCCATTTTTGGCATGATGCTGGTGTCCGTAATGGCTTGTTTAATTTGCTATGAAATGGAACAATCTAATACCCTTGAAATACTAAAAGTACCAGAGTTGAGCGTTAAAGAATAGAAAACAAGTTTGATCACCTAAAACAATTGCATTATGAAGTATTTAAGTTTGATCTTGATCAGTATAAGTTTGGTTTTGGTGTCCTGTGGTAGCAGTAAACAGGTGATGCGCAAACTAGATGATACTGCTTTTATTCAGTTAGAAACCACCCCTTGTTTTGGCAGATGTCCAACCTACACAATGAAGTTGATGGTAACGGGGGAAGCTAGTTTTGATGGTAAACATTACACTAAAAAAGCTGGACAGTTTGTGAAACAGTTTTCTGAGGAAGAGGTGCAACAGCTTTTTGAGCAATTAATGGCCTTAGAGCCTATGAATCGTCCTGATGTCTACGACAATGAAATGGTTACTGATCTACCATCGAATATATTGACTTTCTTTGATGGGAAAACAGAAAAGACGATACGATGTCGCTTTGATATACCAGAGGATATGCTGGACTTTATTCAAAAATTACGGGCGGCTGCCGAGTCTACAACAGGTTGGGAAGCCGTATCATCCAAATAAAAAAAGTCCCAAGAATTCATCTTGGGACTTTTTTGCTTAGAAGCCAGCGCCTCCACCACCTTGGCCTTCACCAGACATGGCATCATTATTGCTAATCTTCGTTTTGCGTTTTCTAGCATCGAATTTCACTTTACCGAAGCGAAGGGAGAAACTCAAGCCGAAGGAGCGGAATGGTAAAATAAAGTTACCATTTTGATTGAAGGCAGGTCCAGATAATTCACTTTTCCATTCTTTATCTGCCTTGAATGGTTCTAAAATTCTAATTCCCAGTGCACCTTTCTCGTTGAATAAATCTTTTTGAATTCCCATAGAAAATAAGCTAAAACTAGGATTGATTCCTTGGAAGGTATATCTAGGGGCATTGTAGAATCCAAATGCTTGGAAATTCCAACCGTTACCCATTTTCCAAGATGCATTCATGTTTCCATTCCAAAGTATGGCTTGATTACTAAAATCTTGACCATCAATCGTCGCATTCACACTGTAGGTATAGGCATTGAATCCACCCCTTAGCGTAAATACTTTTTTAATGGTTACTGAAGTAAATCCACTCAAACCTATACTGTTATTGGTACCAACATTTTGGAAAGTCGTA
>CAJXMP010000273.1 GCA_913056515.1 uncultured Lewinella sp. | reverse complement strand
ATTGAATGTCCTTTTCCTTCCAATAATTCGATGATAGCACTTTTAACTTCAACACCAGCATGGTCACAACCGATAGCAATTTTCATAGTCTCTAACTTTGGTACAAATATCAACAATGATGTTTGTAACTAGGTTAATAGATGTGAGTAAGTATTGAACATCGTCTAGAAACTTATTCTTGCTTTTTTAATCCAAATTTCGAATTGAACAAAAAATTGAAAAACTGCTGTAAGAGTTGTTTTTACTTACACTTGACTTATTCGCATCCATCATATAGATAATAACAGGAACTTCTAAAAATCCTTTTCACTTTTCATTGTTGATAACCAAAATCACATTGTGAATACAAAATTCCAAATCCTTTAAACATAGGGGAATCGGTAAACAGACATGGTGGATAAAGTAACTCTCCAGTTCATATAATGAAATCAATGTAAAAGTTATCCCACTTATACACGGACTATATACATTACTATAACTTTCTTTAAAGAATAAGATTATATTTATAATGAGAAGAGGAGATTGGTTAATACATGATTCTGTAGAGGTCTATGATAATCCATGGATCAATGTTGTGCATCATAAAGTATCTACCCCGAACCGTACCCCTGGAATTTATGGTCAGGTGGCGTTTAAAAACTACGCCATTGGTATTATTCCTATTGATCAGAATGGAATGACTTGGCGGGTGGGTCAGTATAGATTTCCTTTGGATCGGTACAGCTGGGAAATCCCTGAAGGCGGTGGTCCTTTGCAAGAAGATCCCTTAAAAAGTGCCCAGCGTGAATTACGAGAAGAGGTAGGGTTACTTGCAGCCAAATGGTCGCTTTTGATGGAATTAGATTTGAGCAATAGCGTAACCAATGAACAGAGTTATGTATATATCGCAGAAGAATTGACTATTGTGCCTACTGAACACGAAGATTCAGAGAATCTTACCATTGAAAAATTACCTTTTTCTGAATTGTATCAACAAGTGCTTGACGGTACCATTCGTGATAGTATTTCTGTGGCCGCTATTTTAAAATTAGCGCATGTACGACCTGAACTAGTGAAGTAATCTTATTTACAGGAAAGTATGTAGTACTTTAGATTATCCATTCCTATGAAGTCTAAAGTTTTTATAATCAGCATTTTAATACTTGTTTACTTTCACACCAAAGCCTCGCATGTGGTGGGAGGCATGATCAGTGTACACCAGTACGCTTATAATTCAGTTCAAGTAGAAATGAAATTGGTCACAGGAACTGGAAATACGCCTCAAACCAATGTGTTAATAGAACGTTGGAGCGACGATGGCACAGGGAATTATTCGTTCGTGAAATACGATACGCTCACCAATACTGGTTTACTTCAACATCAAGGTTATTGGGTATTGGATTATACCAGTAATAACCTGGATTTAGATTCGAATAAGTACAGGTTTATATATACTCACTGCTGCTGGTTGAACGCAAATATCGTCGGCCTTTCAAGTGATTTCATTATTTCCGCAGATTATTGGCATTTACCTAATCACTCGCTTCCAAGAATGTTACATCCATTATGGTTGAACATGCAGAAGAATGTTCAGAATACTATGAAGCCTATGTTTGGCCAAGTAAATTGTTTTTTCACCGGTGATTTTATAAACACTGGTGATTCAGTATTCTTCAGTCAAGGTCCTGTTATTGGCGGTTATAGTAACAATATGTTCGTACCGAAAAACCATCATGTCTTGAACATGGTAGTGAATAATGATAGTATCAGTTGGTTACCTGATACCGTAAATGGTTTTGCGGTAAATGTGAATTACGATTACGCCACAGGATTTGAATTACAGCAATATCGAAACCAGATTTTAATTGGGACCCAGCGCATTCAATGGTCCTTTACTATTAAAAATTCAACGGTAGGAATTAACGAGGAAAATATATCCCCGGTGATTATTGAGATTTGGGATTGGCAAGGAAAATTGCTCCAGAAGGATTTTAAAGAGCTTTCTAAGGACCAATTATATATTCTCAAGTATTCGGACGGTTCGGTACGAAAAGTCTTTTTAGGAGCCTTTTAAATCAAGGAATGTTTTAAAGTGTTCCATCACTGTTGCAGCGGCTTGATCTGTAGGGTGTGTTCCTTTTTCGTTGTAGTAACTGTAATCCCTCAAAATATCTGTGATAATTTCAAAACTTGGGAAGTAATAACTGTTGTTTCGAAGAGGAAGTAATTGGTCAATAACCAAGTGAAGCACAGATTTTGAAAGGGTGTTTTCGTGCCATCCTATTTTAGTGTATTTCACTGCACTGACTGTATAAACAATAGTCCAATCCTCTGGAATAATAGGAAGCACTTGCGTCCAATAACCTACAATATCTTCAATAGAAAGCAGTTGTCTCTCAAAAAAATGATTGGGCAGTTTATGGCAATTATTCACAACCTGATCATCATACATCCAAGCGTGGGCAGTGCCTAAGGATAGAATAAGAATTTTATGGTGGTTTTGATGTCCTTTAATAAAGTCTATTACCTCGGATCTTATTGAATCTGTAGTGGATTCAAGGGCTGCGCTATCGGAATGTTGGAATTTATTTGCGGCGTCTAATTGGTGATAGATCCCTTGAAAATCCACTGGAGGGAGGAGGTTAAAATCGTTGGAGAAGAGCCATTGCAATTGGCGCCCGATGGATATAGGGTTGAAAGAAGTTCCTAAGGGGTTGCAGTGCATAGGTAGATGGTGTTGCTCGGTAAAACTTTCGAAGTGTTGTACGAAGCAACTACCTATACCTAAAAAAACGAATGGGGAATCTGATTCAATCAAACTCCCCACTTCAATACTTGTTTTTTGCATTTAAATATTGAATTCAATCCCTTGTGCTAAAGGTAAATCATTACCATAGTTCAAGGTATTGGTTTGACGGCGCATATATGCTTTCCAAGCATCTGATCCACTTTCGCGGCCGCCGCCTGTTTCTTTTTCGCCACCAAAAGCGCCGCCGATTTCTGCCCCTGAGGTCCCGATGTTGACGTTTGCTATACCACAATCGGACCCGCTTTCGCTTAAGAACAGATGTGCTTCGCGCATATCACTTGTCATTATTGCACTGGATAATCCTTGTTTTACGTCGTTTTGAATAGCGATTGCTTCATGAACATCTCCGCTATATTTCAACAGGTAAAGGATTGGTGCAAAAGTTTCGCGTTGAACGCTTTCGTAATGGTTTTCAGCTTCAACAATACAAGGCTCTACATAAAATCCTTCATCGTAAATACCACCGCTGAGTACGGTTCCACCACGCAATACTTTTCCGCCTTCTTCTTGAACACTCGCAATAGTACCCAAGAAGGCATCTACAGAATCCTGGTCAATCAACGGTCCTACATGGTTTGAAGCATCTAATGGGTTGCCAATTTTTAATTGGCCATACGCCTGAACCAAGGCATTTTTCACGGTATCATATACCGACTCGTGGATGATCAATCTACGGGTAGAAGTACAGCGTTGTCCACAGGTGCCTACGGCACCGAATATTGCGCCGGTAATTGTCATTTTTAAATCACAACTAGGGGTGATGATGATGGCATTGTTTCATTTGCAGT
>CAJXMP010000272.1 GCA_913056515.1 uncultured Lewinella sp. | reverse complement strand
GCAGGGTGGAGCAGTTGGTAGCTCGTCGGGCTCATAACCCGAAGGTCGCAAGTTCGAGTCTTGTCCCTGCTACTAAGGAAGCCTCTTGAGCAATCAAGAGGTTTTTTTATGCGGTAAAATGAAGAATTCCCTCATTCACCTTGATTATCAATTAGACCTTATTAATAGTTGCCTCTTATAAATCTTACCCCACTAATTAAAAGAAATGTGGTCACTAAAAACAATGCTATGAACATAATTCCTTTAGCGCCGCCCCAAAATAATACACCATAAGAAAATATTGAACCGATCACTAAAAACCATCCGACCAGAATTGCTGATTTCCTAGAAATCTTATTATTAATCTTCATAATTGTTTGAATGATTGAATTTGATGTTAGTAATAATTGAAAGTATAAATAAGGGATAGATCGGGAAATTTAACATAGAACATTTTTATAGCTTTTCGCTCATTTTGAATCTAAAATTTCACTCAAAATGGTGCGTTTCCCTCTTTATAAGAAGGTGATTTTCTCTTTTCTAATGCCTTTATCGTTTGGGTAAATACCCAAACTTTGATATATTGGAGGACAATTTGGGTAAATACCCAAAAAAACATGCTAACAATGAAAGATCTTAAATATTTATTTGCGTATACCATTCCCATTTCAGCTTTTATTTCTTTTATGTCCTCAGGAATATGGACGTATACTGCAGTGTTTTACGCTTTTTTAATCATACCTCTTCTTGAACTTATCTTCGGTGAAACAAAAGATAATCTTTCCGATGAAGATGTTTCTTATGCTAAAAGGAAATGGATTTTTGATCTAATGTTATATCTGAATTTCCCCATTGTGTTTAGCCTACTCTACTTAGTTCTATTCAATATTCATTCTTATGTCTATGAAACAAACGAGCTAGTAGGTTTAGCTTTATCTAGTGGAATACTTCTTGCAACAAATGGAATTAATGTAGCCCATGAGTTGGGTCATAGAAAACTTGCTTTTGATCGCTTCCTAAGTCAGGCATTTTATATTCCATGTTTGTATATGCATTTTTTCATTGAACATAATTTAGGACACCATTTAAAGGTTGCAACTCCTGAAGATCCTGCAACAGCCAAATTGAATCAAAGCGTTTATTCGTTTTGGTTTACATCGGTTACTAGACAATATAGAAGTGCATGGAATATACAATTACAACAGTTAGAACAGGATGGTTTGCATTTCTTTTCGCTTAAAAATAAGATGCTTTTTTACCACATTATTCAGGCTTTGTACCTAATTGGAGTTTATGCTTTATTTGGATTGAAAACAACCATGTTTGCTTTAGTTATTGGCATTCTAGCTTTTCTCTTTTTAGAGTGTATTAATTATATCGAACATTATGGATTAAGACGCTTAAAGAACAAATCAGGCAGATATGAACGTGTTCAGCTTCATCACTCCTGGAATTCAAATTATAATCTTGGCCGTATTACGCTTTATGAATTAACCAGACACAGTGACCATCATTACAAATCCGCCAAGAAGTATCAAGTACTTATGAGTTATGATGAAAGCCCGACGCTCCCACTTGGATATCCAGCTTCCATACTTTTAAGTCTTTTACCGCCGCTTTGGTTTCGGGTGATGAATCCTAGAGTTCCAAGTGCTATGAAATCAAATTTAGAACATGCTTAAAACAACAGATACTCCATTAAGTCCTATTACGCTCGAGTTGTTTTCCAATAAAACAAGAGGTATGATTTTGGAATCCAGTTTAATATTGTTCAACGAACGTGGCTTCAACAATGTCACGACTTCATCTATAGCAGATAACACGGGTATTCTTGAAGGGACATTGTGGTATCACTTTAATTCAAAAAAAGATATTCTATCAAGCCATATTCAGTTACTTGAACAGATTTTTTTCAATAAAAATCAAAAAATCCATTCTGATAAATTCGAAACCATTCTCGATGACATTTTTCAATCTTACAATCTCATCTGGGACTTCAGATATGTGCTTAGAGACAACTTTCAAAACATCTTGCAGGATGATGATATTGTCATGAGTTCGGTAATGAAAATCAATAATAATTTAGATCTATGGGTAGAAAATAGAATTCAGCATTCATGTAACATCGGCTTACTGAAGGTTAACCCAAAAGAAATAGAAAATCTTTCTGAGATCATTTTAGTACTAGGTCGCTATTGGCTTGATTTCTCAGAAAAAAAATATCTAGATACAGATAATAAGTCCTTAAGATCAAAAGGATTAAAGCATATTTTTATGGTCTTAAGCCCCTATCTCAACAAAGAAGCCATTCCATTAATTGAAGATATGTTGGACCAGTATTAAACATAATGCTCTACATTTCATTTCCAGACTTTTCATTTTGAGCTCGGATTGTAGCTGATAGAATTAGACAAAAGTTCGATAATTCAATTTATTTGTATAATTTAGAAACATTACGATTATGCTTTACAAAATGTATCCGTTTCCTTATTTTAGAACATGTCAAAAAAAATTTTCTATCCGCTTCTAATTTTAATAATTCCATTAGCAGGCATGGCTTTTACGGATGAATTCAATTGGAGTCTATTTGATTTCATCATTATGGGTGCACTACTGCTTGCCCTTGGTATTGGAATTCAATTTATACGTCACCGAATAAAGCAACCTAAAAAACGAATCCTACTTATTGGCCTATTGATGGTATTATTTCTAATAATCTGGATAGAATTGGCGGTGGGGATTTTTGGAACGTCATTTGCAGGTAGTTGAGTGAAATTCAATTTAGTATTTCTAATCCTTGCATATACATTTAACATTATATAGTGGATAAAATGGCCACCTCATTATTCAATATTTTACATATAATTAACTTAAAAAAACTTTTAATTAATTGAAAATCAGTAAATTATAGGATTGCTAACTTAATTTTAAAAAAATGAAAAACGTACTGCTGATTTTGGCTTTATTTACAAGCCTAAGTCTTACTGCACAAACCATGGCCTTCACTGCCATCGAAGTTCAAGCTAAACCACACACACAAAAAGATGTAGCAGATGCCTTCGACAAAATGTTTGAAGGAGTGGAGATGAACAAAGGAGGTGTTGTTCTAGAGCGATTCTGGAATGGAAGAACTAATGGCATGACACATCGGATTGTATTTATGTATCCATTGGGTGAGCGATTAATGGAAGAAGGTGCCATTGACCCGAACAAAAATGAAGCCTTTTGGGCCAAAATGAATAATTATTTAGAGGAATGGGGCCAAGGATATTCTGGAAGGATTCTTTCTTGGAAAGAAGGAGATACAGAAACCAACAATACCGTTCATATTTGGGATTTAAAAGTAGCTGATCCTAAAGCATTCAAGATGGGACATGACAACATTGTAGAAACTTTTGGAGAAGATTTTACAGACCGAGTTGTAGGATTTGGAACCTATGATATAGGTCGCCCAAATAATGCTACGCATTGGGTTGTTTTAACAGGAAAGGATAGAAATGATCTGATGATGCTATATGACAAGCTTCAAAACAATGATCAATTTGTCGAATTAATCCAATCAAGAGGAGCAGCTGAAAGTGTAAAGGATTATGAATTAGAAATTCT
>CAJXMP010000271.1 GCA_913056515.1 uncultured Lewinella sp. | reverse complement strand
CTTAGTGGTGTAATCGAATCATGCACCGTTAATCTTACTGACACAGACGGAGACGGTGTCAACGATTCTGGTGAAATCATCATCGCTCGAGATTGCATTGTCACCGAAGAAGAAATCGGTGTTGCACTCTCTACAATGTCTGCCAATCATTTCAACTTTGTTGCCCCCAATGTTTCTGCGGGTGAACATGTGGTTCGCGTTCATGCTCGAGCCGTTGCGAGTGCAGAATTTGAAAAAGTGGGGTTTTATACTTCTTCTCTTAACTAGCTTTTCGGCTTTTGGTCAGGGAGTACACTATTCTCAATTCTATGCACTACCCATTACATTGAATCCTGCTTTTACAGGAAGTGTTGGTGCACCAAGGGTTGGTGTACAATATAGAAACCAGTGGCCTGGCTGGAGTGCTTATGAAACATACTCCGCAACATTTGATACCTATTTTAGATCAGCTAAAAGTGGTTTAGGGTTATATGTTTTGTCTGATGTGCAAGGAGAAGGATTTATCTCTACCACAGAAATTAAAGGGATGTATTCCTATCAACTCAATATGCGTAATGATTGGACTGTGCGGTTTGGAACTGAAGTAGGTTTAGGACAAAAATATTATGATTGGGATAAATTTGTTTTCTTAGATCAGATAGATCCTATAACTGGAGAGACAGTTGGTGTTGATTTATCAGCTGAAGAAAGACCAGAAAATTTGCAGGCAAATTATGTTGATCTCTCCTCTGGTATTTTATTTTCTTCTAGGACCTTTTATGGGGGACTATCTCTGAAACATATGAACAGGGGAGAGGATGGCGTTATTTTAATTAACCAAAGTAGGTTGAGTAAGGGGATACCATTGTTGGTTTCTATGCAATTTGGTACACAAATTGATTTTAACAAAGGCAATAATGGTAAATCTGGAGCGTTTATTTCTCCGAACGTACTAATTCTTAAGCAAGGTGATTTTGGACAAGTGAATGCAGGTGCTTATATTAGTTCAGGATTTTTGTTTGGGGGTGCTTGGTACAGGTACTCTTGGACTAATCAAGACGCATTAATCGGAATGTTAGGTTTTCAAACAGGTGTATTCAAATTAGGATATTCCTACGATTTCACGATTTCTGCGTTACAGGCATACTCAGGAGGAGGTGCCCATGAAATAGCGGTTTCTTTTAGGTTTGATCAAAGCAACTATTTCAAAAACAGGGTTAGAAATTTTAACTCGAATGATTGTTTACAGCTTTTTAGATAATTTTTATTGTTGATTATCAGGAACTGAAGCAATAATTTTCGGTTTATTTCTCACTTTTGCTAATGAAATATCTTGCTAGATTAAAAAATCACTATATTTGTTCGTCTTTAAAATAGAAAAAAGGTTTTTAGCAATGAAGAATCTGTTGAAGTTAAGCCCATTATTCCTTTTTGCAGTGGTTGCATTATCATCATGTGGACCAAAAGAGCGTTCAGCTGGAACAGGCTGGGTGTATAATGATCAGGAATGGGGTGGTTTTGAAAAACTCGATTACGAAGGACAAGTTACTGGTCCTAATTTAGTACTTATTGAAGGGGGTACCTTTACAATGGGTCTAACTGAACAAGATGTTATGTATGAATGGAACGCAGTTCCAAGAAGAGTAACAGTTTCATCATTCTACATGGATGAAACAGAAGTAACTAACTCTTTATACAAGGAGTACCTACACTGGCTGAAGCGTGTATTCAGCGAGAATTACCCAGACGTATGGAAAAACGCGCTTCCAGATACATTGGTATGGCGTGAAGAACTTGCATTCAATGAACCATTCGTTGAAACATATTTCCGTCACCCTTCTTATGATGAATATCCAGTAGTTGGTGTAAATTGGTTACAAGCAAACGACTTTTGCCAATGGCGTACGGATCGTGTAAACGAAATGATTCTAATCGAAAAAGGTATTCTTAATTTGAATCCTGAGCAACGAGATGCAGATAACTTCAATACAGAAGCATATTTGCTTGGACAATATCAAGGTTCAGTAAGAAAGAATTTAGAAGATAAGTCTACTGGCGGCGAGCGTGCAGTTAGATACGAAGATGGTATCCTATTGCCAGCTTATAGACTTCCAACTGAAGCAGAATGGGAATATGCAGCCCTAGCGCTTTTGGGTAATATGGAGTCAGAGCTTCATGAAAATATCACAGATAAGAGACTATATCCTTGGGATGGTAACACCGTTAGATATCAAAGACGTGATAAAAACCAAGGAAAAATATTGGCGAACTTCAAGAAGTCCGGTGGTGATTATATGGGTATGGCAGGAAGACTAAATGATAATGCAGGTATTACTGCACCAGTTAGAACTTCATTACCTAACGATTTTGGTTTATTCCACATGGCAGGTAATGTATCTGAGTGGGTAGCTGATTTATATCGTCCGATGACTTCTACTTCTATTGCAGATGTAGAAAGTCAAGACCTTAACCCATATCGTGGTAACAGATTCGAAACTAAAGTTTTGGAAGATGGTGAAATCGTTGAAAAGGATTCACTTGGTCGTATCCAATATAGATATGTAACGGATGAAGAGGCTGCTTCTCGCGAGAATTACCGTAAAGGTTTAGTACATGATTACCTAGATGGTGATGAGCAATCTAATGCTACTTATGACTACGGAAATACAACTTTGATTTCAAATAAATCAAGAGTGATTAAAGGTGGTTCATGGGCAGATAGAGCAGTATGGTTAACGCCAGGTGCTAGACGTTTCAAGGAAGAAGATAAAGCAGACAGAACAATTGGTTTCCGTTGTGCTATGACTAGAACAGGTTCTCAGTCACTTTCTACTGAAACAGGTGGAAATTCTTTCGGATCTAAGAAATCAAAAGTTAAGAGAAGATATAAGTAGTTATCTGCTTAGCTGAAAAAGTCCTTCTGAACTATCAGAAGGACTTTTTTTGTTTTTTACATGTCTATTATTGTAAAAAAACTTTTTCCTCATGTCAGGGACATCTGCGAATCAATTACTAAACCTTTTTCTACAGTGTGGAAAAGTATCTACGGATACTCGTCAGATAGAGCAAGGATCCATTTTCTTTGCATTAAAAGGTGCAAACTTTAATGGGAATGCCTTTGCAGATACTGCTATCCAACAAGGTGCTGCATATGTTGTTGTGGACGAATTAGAATACACCAAATCAGATGAGCGCTATATTTTGGTAGATGATGTGCTTACCTCATTGCAATTATTGGCAAGAGACTACAGAAAGCTATTTCATATTCCAATAATTGGTTTAACTGGATCAAATGGAAAAACAACAAGTAAAGAGCTTATTGCTGCTGTATTGTCGAAAAGGTTCAGGACGCATTTTACCAAAGGAAATTTCAATAATCATATTGGGGTTCCACTTACTTTACTTCAGTTAAATCCAGATGCTGAGGTAGCAGTTATTGAAATGGGGGCGAATCACCAGAAAGAAATAGAACTACTCTGTAATATTGCGCTACCCACTCATGGCTTAATAACCAATATAGGTAGAGCACATCTGGAAGGATTTGGCGGAATTGAAGGGGTTCAAAAAGGCAAGGGAGAACTATTAGAATTTCTAAAGTCCACGCAGGGTACCTTTTTT
>CAJXMP010000270.1 GCA_913056515.1 uncultured Lewinella sp. | reverse complement strand
CATTACCATAAAACAAAACCTTTATTCAAAGGTAATAGATGGGAGGCTCAACGAGTAGTTCTTTGAGCTATATTTACCGCATGACAGAAAGTATCAGTTTCGGAGCCATTGCTGCGGTGCTAACCACCACAGCTTTTCTGCCTCAAGCGTTTAAGGTAATTCGCACAGGCGAAGCGAAGAGCTTGAGTCTTTCTATGTTTTTGATGATGTTTGTGGGCACCCTTCTTTGGGCCTTACACGGATTTCATTTAAAAGATAAACCCATGATTTATGCCAATCTCACTACATCCGCGTTGAATGCGGTGATATTGGTCATAAAAGTCCGATCAATAATTCGCGAAAAACAGGCGAATTCTTAGTGCGCCATTTTGCTTTTAAGCAAACGAGTAGCGATAAGCAGAAGCAGCGAAGTTGGATTATTCGAAAGCTTTGCTCTGGTGTTTCTCTCGATGATACGAGAGCGATTTTCGTTTAATGAAATAGTCATTTTTGATTGATTGATGTGATTTTCGGGGCGCAAAAGTACGACCGAATAACAAATAAAAAAAGGTGATTTAATTATAAATCACCTTTTTCGCTAACTAGCAACAACAAGTCCTATGCAACAAGGACTTTTCTTAATTATTTTGGAAGTAATCCAGGGTTCCAGTAATAGTCTTCAGAGGTAATTAATCCTTCCTTATTTACTGTAATTTGGGAGTGATGATAACCTTTAGAGATATTTCCTGATTTCTTATTTCTTACAGTCATCTCCCACCACGAAATAATAGTAACATCATTTGCCCCCTCATATTCTAATAAATCGGGGTAGCCAATTTCAGTTACATCCATAACCTCGTAGTCAGAGTAAAACTCTTTAAGCATTTCCATCTCATCATCCGGAGTTTTTGTGTCTTTCAAATCTGTTATACTCATAACATCTCGAATAGACGCATTATCAGCATAAAGGGAGCGCATTGATTCTAAATCTCCTAAAGCGATATAGGCATATAATAATCGCGATTTAGCAATCATAGGATGATCCTTATAAATCGTTCCATTAGTTCTAGTAGACCATGAGTCATAGGCTTTTTGCCATTTTAATTGACTATCAGAGACCCCTAAACCAGCTATTTTAGTTGCATCCTCATTCATGAAGAAGATAGAGTTTCTTGGGATATTTAACTCAATTCCCGTATTCTTATCATAACCACGCATGGCTTGATAAGTATATACATGGATTTGCTTATCCTTTCCTTTTCCAAACTCCATTGCATCAGAGTAAGCCGAACCACGATTAGCGATATCAAAACCTATTACATTGGTACTTAGATAACGCGAGCGATTAATCATATTTTGTAATTCTTTAGGCTGTGGACGCATTTCGTTCATTTGCCACCATCGAAAATCTTCTGTAGTAAGATTCTGCATGGTAAGAGTATCTCCTTTGACAAATGCCTCAGTGAATTGATCCACAATATCTATTGCAGGATGTTGATCATAAATTTTTCCATTAACATTCTTAACCTGGCCTAAGACAAGAGCTGAGCAAAGCATTAAGATGGAAGCTAAAATTTGTTTCATGATTAAAATATTGATTTAAGGTTAAATGTTAATTGGACGATGTGCCAGTAAGCCACTGCCATGTTGCTACTTGATAAAAACCATCAGGATTGATCTCAGCCATATTAGATTGATCAGCAGGCCAGTTAATACCATCCCCTAGACGATAATTAAATAAATCTTCAAGAGAAGAAAACATGTCCCAGGACATCACTGCAGCCCAATCGGCTCCGGTTGGGTGTATTTTTTGACCGGTACCCCAAGAAATCATGTTCATCTTCGATCCATTTTCTTGGAAAAAAGGCTTCCACAACTCTTTATTTTCTTGAAGAAATGCTGCGCTATTGGCTGGTCTAGCAAAATTGAATTGGATAATGGAATTCACATAGTCATCAGTGCTAGAAACCATCCAAAGGCCAGAATCAATTCGATACATTACACGAACATCCTTTTTCCAAGTGAACTTAGTCTGTAACTCCTGAAGATCCTTAAACTCTTTATTGGATAATACATCCTCAGCTTTATTCCAAAATGCATTTTTTGGGCTTAAGGTTGCAGCAACGGATGAATTTCCTTGAACAAACATATAGTTGTATTCTTCTTCATCATTCATTCCGTCTAATCTAACGGCTCTAAGAAAGTTCCAAGCTGCAATATCTCCGTCATTAACAGCAGATTGAGCCACTTTTTGAAAATACTTAGTCTGTACAGTTTCAAAGGCATTTGTATCGCCTTCAATAAGTACCGCATGCATAGTAACAATAGCACCTTCTTGTGCCCAAATAGCAACGGTAAATAATAGTAACAACAAGGTTGTAATTCTTTTCATAATAGGTTCATTTATGGGTTAGATTGATGAATTTACATTATTAATTTTAAATTGCAATATACTAGTTTATTTTTTTTACATTATATTTAGTACTTCAGTTAATTATTTGAATTAATCCTAACAATAAATCAATTTCAATGAAAGCATTAATCTTATGTGGACTTTCTATGCTCGCCATTTCCTGTACAGAAAGCACTAACACAAATCCTGATTTTGAGAAGAATCTAGCTACAGCTCAAAAATTCATAGCGTTACATAGTGTTGAAGACTGGCAATCACAAGCTACTTTGGTTCATGACGAATTAGACTGGCAACCACCTATTTATGGAGCAAGCACCTACGGTAAAACCGAACATATCGAAGCTATGAAAATGTACCAAGCCTTATTTGATAACATTCAATATGAGGCACAAAGCTGGTTACCGGGTGTTAACGAGGAAACACTATTACCCGATGGAAGCGTTAGGACTTACGGAACTTGGACAGGAATTCATACTGAAACTGGTGTTCCGTTCGAATTAACATCATACCATGCTATGGAGTTTAAAGATGGGAAAATCGTTAGAGGTGGTGACTACTTTGATTTCAATGGACTTATGAATTCATTTAACCAATAATTAAGACAATTATGAAAACTATCAAAAACACTTTTTTCTATGCACTTCTTTTTTTAGGAGGGCTCACGGTCAATGCACAAGAAATGTATGTTTCTCTTTGGTATGGACAAATACAAAACAAGGATGTTTCTGAGCATATTGAGTTAGAAAGAGAATACTATTCAAATTTTTGGCAACACCAGATCGATGAAGGAAATATCATTGGTTGGGACATGTGGCAAATTCTTAATTCTGGTGTCAATGAAATGACAACAACTTTTATTTATGCCACTCTTCATAGCGAGCCCACTTTCACAACCACTCCATTGAGTTCAATGAAAGGTAAATCTTCAACTGACCGTAAGGCAGCGGAGAAGAGAGCTATGGGCCATTATATTAAAAACAAAGCCGTTACTACCAGTGTAAAAGGTGGATACGGACCTCAACTAGAACCGGGCGGTGTTCCTACAGATATTGCGGTATTAAACTACATGGCTGTAGATCCTTATAAAGCAGATGAATACGAAAAAGCAGAATTAGAAGTGTTTATGCCTAATTTCAAAGAGAATGACCAGGTCAAAACAGGTTGGGGTCTTCATAAGATCCTTAACTATTTAGGCACTGATCACCCTGTCAACTATATCACCGTGGACTTTTACAACAGCCTAAAC
>CAJXMP010000269.1 GCA_913056515.1 uncultured Lewinella sp. | reverse complement strand
ACCTTTCTCACTTCACACATAATTACAAGTTAATACGGACTAAAATCCGACCAACTACTCGACTCTTTGGAGTGGTAAAAGCCAATGCCTATGGCAGTGCATTAGTGGCTGTTGCAAAACAACTGGTTGAACTGGGAATAGATAAACTTGCGGTTGCCTATACAGAAGAAGGCGAACTTCTAAGAAGAAATGGGATCAAAACACCCATTATGGTTTTTTATCCTCAGACTGAAAAGATTGCTGAACTTATAGCGGCAGATTTAGAACCTAGCGTCTATAGTCATCATTATCTTGAGGGTTTAATTCGAGCTCTGGATTCAAAAGCGATTCAAAATTATCCGATTCACCTCAAATACAATACAGGTCTAAATCGTATTGGCTTTGCTTCTGATGAAGTAGAAATACTCATACAGAAAACCTCTCGGACTTGTTTTAAAGTTGAAAGTATTTATTCCCATTTGGCGGCTTCTGAAGACCGCCCTTCTGCACAATGTGATTTACAGATAAAGCGTTTCAAAAATATCAAAGAAACCTATGAAAAAATACAACCTAACCCCCCTTATTTTCACTTATTAAATAGTTCTGGTGTATTTAATTATCCCGAATACCAGTTTGATGCGGTACGCTGTGGTATTGCACTTCATGGCTATGCCAATAAGCCTGAATGGGACCGCCTTTTAAAACCAGTAGCAGCACTAAAAACAAAAATTACTCAAATTCATCACATAAAAAAGGGGGAAGCTGTAGGCTATAATAACGGATGGATAGCCCCCGATCAAACCCGTATTGCAGTACTACCGCTGGGTCACGCAGATGGTATAGGTAGGCATTTTGGAAACCATAAAGGAACAGTAGTAATTAATGGACAAAAAGCACCTATTATAGGGAATATTTGTATGGATATGCTGATGGTAGACCTGAATACGATCCCCTGTAAAGAGGGTGATGAAGTTATATTTTTTGACCCCTACAGCCAATCTGCTGAAGAATTTGCCCAAAAAGGAGGCACAATCAGTTATGAGCTACTCACAGGACTTGGCCCTCGAATAAAGCGGCAGCTTCATTATTAGTTTTTGTTATAAATCAAACCGTATGTTATTTTTTTGAAATAAATCAATAAGCTATTTGGCAGCCTATTGAGAAGTGGTAATTTTGCTGGAATTTAAATTTGTAAAATGAAAATAGCAGTAGTTGGTGCCACAGGTATGGTAGGTGAGGTCATGTTAAATGTTTTAGAAGAACGAAATTTTCCTATCGGTGAATTATTAGTTGTAGCCTCTGAACGTTCTGTAGGAAAAACCCTTTTATTTAAAAATAAGCCTTATACCGTTATTGGACTAGAAACTGCCGTAGCTGAAAAGCCAGATATTGCACTTTTTTCTGCGGGTGGGGCGACTTCTATGGAATGGGCCCCAAAATTTGCTGCAGTGGGAACGACGGTAATTGACAATTCTTCTGCATGGCGAATGGATGCAACCAAAAAACTAATTGTCCCTGAAATTAATGGACAAGAGCTTACAAAAGCAGATAAAATTATTGCCAACCCCAATTGTTCGACCATACAAATGGTTATGGCACTTGCCCCTCTACACCGAGAATTTCAAATCAAAAGACTCATAATAGCTACCTATCAGTCCATTACGGGTACCGGGGTCAAAGCCGTTCAACAATTAGAACAGGAGTCTCAAGGGCTTGAAGTTGATCCCGCCTATCCGCACCCCATACATAAAAATGCCCTTCCCCATTGTGATGTCTTTTTAGAAAATGACTATACTAAAGAAGAAATGAAATTAGTCAATGAAACGCATAAAATTTTAAATGACGACAGTATGGGTATTACTGCGACTGCAGTCCGCATTCCTGTAGTAGGTGGACATAGCGAAGCAGTAAATATCGAATTCGAAAAAGATTTTAGTATAGCGCGTATTCGGGAATTACTTCAAAATACCTCAGGGGTAGAAGTCCAAGATGACCCCTCAAATAACCACTATCCTATGCCTATTGCTGCTGCGGGCAAAGATGCTGTTTTTGTAGGTCGTATCCGCCGTGATACTTCTCACCCCAATGCAGTCAATATGTGGATAGTAGCGGACAACCTGAGAAAAGGAGCTGCAACCAATACGGTTCAAATCGCTGAATATCTGATTCTGAACCACAACTAGAAAGACACCCCAAAAGCAGTCCATACTGCCTTCGCTAGAAAATAAAGCGTTTCGAGGGCCCATGGATCAATAACTGTAAACCATCCATATTTCCCTATCGGAATCAGGAAAAAGGAATTCGGTGAAGTCGATAAAAGTTGTACCTTTCATCATGCGATATCCCGTTTACCAAATCAATGCATTTAGTGACCAGCCCTTTGGGGGTAATTCGGCCTGTGTGGTTCCCCTGACTGCTTGGCTCCCTGACGATTTAATGCTAGCCATTGCCAAACAGAATGCAGTAGCCGAAACGGCCTTTTTTATCGAGCAAGGCACCAGTGTTGCGCTGCGTTGGTTTACGCCTGATCACGAGATCGATTTGTGTGGACATGCCACCCTCGCCACCGCCCACTGTCTGATCGAACATCGCAACTATACCACCAAACCCATTCATTTTACCACCCAAAGTGGGTCGCTCTATGTCACGGTTCAACACGGGCGTTATCAGCTCGATATGCCCGCTCGCCCTGGAGTAGTAAGCGAGTTGCCTCAAGTCATTATCCAGGCCCTGTCCTTACAACCCAAAGAAGTCTATAAAGCCCGCGATTATTTATTGGTGTATGACACCCAAGCCGAAATCGAATCCCTACACATCGACCAGCCAGTGTTTGACCAAATCAAGCTGAGCCCCGGCGGAGTGATTGTGACTGCTCTCGGAGACAAGCACGATTTTGTCTCTCGCTTTTTTACCCCTCAAGCTACGATATTGGAAGATCCCGTTACAGGTTCAGCACATTGTACACTTGTGCCATACTGGGCCAAGCGACTCAACAAATCTACTCTCCATGCCCGCCAATGTTCTGCCCGTGGGGGTGAGCTTTGGTGTGAAGACCAAGGCGCGCGTGTACAGGTGAGTGGATTGGCGCGGACCTTCTCTGCAGGAACCTTCTCGATTACAGACAGTACATGAAACCAACACCTGCTATTGATGCCTTTTGGAAACGATTTTTAAAGTCCCATGGGATAAGCAACCACCCTTGCCCAGTCGTCTTTTATTTTTGTGACAATCGACATGACGCTGACACTTGTGCAGCACTGGTGGTTGCTGGCATCAAACAAGCCACAGCCCCTTCACAATGTTGGTTTGACAAACACAAAGAAGCACTCCCGCGTATCGGTGAATATTCTGTAATAACCAACTGGAGCGGTGAGCCCCAAGCGGTGATTCAAACCACGGCTGTTATGGTCGTTCCTTTTGGTCAAGTCGATGCTGCTTTTGCCTATGCCGAAGGAGAGGGTGATCGCTCATTGGCCGAATGGCAACGGGTACATCGCAGTTATTATGCCCGCGAAATAGGGTGTAATGAAAGCAAAATCACTGACGATTTTAAAGTGGTGTGTCATCGTTTTCGCTGTATATTTTCTGACTAGACTAACTTATTTTCTGCTTATATTTGTGGCCTAAAACGATTTGCTATGTATCCAGCTGAATTGGTTCAAC
>CAJXMP010000268.1 GCA_913056515.1 uncultured Lewinella sp. | reverse complement strand
TCTGAATAATGACAATGTGGACAAAAGTCGATTTGAACAGGAAGTTTTATACTACCTAGAAAAAATTGATATCAACGAAGAAAAAGTACGATTAGGACAGCATTGTACATATTTCCTAGAGATTTTGGCTAAAAAAGAAGTTCAGAAAGGGCGGAAGCTCAGTTTTGTTGCTCAGGAGATAGGTAGGGAAATTAATACCTTGGGCGCCAAAGCTTATTCAGCGGATATTCAGCGATTAGTCGTGCAGATGAAAGATGAACTAGAAAAGATTAAAGAACAAGTTTTAAACGTGTTGTAATGAGTGGAAAGATGTTGATTTTTGCAGCCCCATCTGGAGCAGGGAAAACAACTTTGGTGAAACATTTACTGGCTAAACGGGATGATTTATCCTTTTCGGTAAGTGCAACTAGTCGCGTCTGTAGGGCAAATGAAGTGGAAGGTAAAGATTACTATTTCTTGGGCGTAGAGGGGTTTAAGGCTAAAATTGAGGAAGACGCTTTTGCAGAGTGGGAGGAAGTCTATGAAAATCAGTTTTATGGGACTTTGAAATCAGAGATAGAGCGGATCTGGGGGCTCGGTAAGAGTATCATCTTTGATATAGATGTAATAGGCGCTATGAACCTAAAGCGGATATATGGAGATCAAGCACTTTCGGTTTTTGTGATGGCACCTTCTAAAGCCGTTTTATTCCAAAGACTTAGAGATAGAAACACGGAAAGTGAGGCTAGTTTGAACAAAAGAATTCAAAAGGCAGACCAAGAATTGCAATATTCTAAATTTTTTGATGTAGTTTTAATAAACGACCAACTGGACATCGCAAAGCGAGATGCTGAACAAATAGCATCTAATTTTTTGGCGCATTAAATAATTGTGTATGAATGCACTAACGACACAAGGGATTACAGTCCGCGTGGATGCCTTCTATCAGTTCGGTGAGTCCAGGCCGATTGATTCTAGTTATATATTTGCTTATCGAGTAAAGATTACGAACAACAGTCCATATGTTGTTAAGTTGATTAGTAGATATTGGGAAGTTAAAAATGCCTTAAGTGAAATCCATACAGTGGAAGGGGAAGGCGTGATTGGTCAACAACCTACTTTACGCCCAGGCGAAGAGCATGTATACATGTCTTGGACGCCTTTAGAAACAGCCATGGGCTGGATGAAGGGGTACTATGTCATGGAGACCCAGGAAGAATTCCGAAGGTTCAAAGTTCAAATTCCAGAATTCCACCTGTTAGCACCATCTATCCTAAACTAATCATTTACCACCGCAATACATTTCAATTCTATGCATATAGGAGTTGGTAAACTATCAATTCCCAAGGTAGTTCTACAAGGTTGATTGTCTTTGAAGTATTCCGCGTAGACTTTGTTGTATGTTTGAAAATCCCTTTTCATATCCGTAAGGAATACCGTTACATCAACTAAATCTTCCCATTTAGCTCCACAAGCTTCTAGTACTTTTTGCACATTTTGGAAAACAGAATGGCATTGGGCTTCGAAGTCAAAGCTTGCATAATTACCTCCTTTGGTTAGTTCTAAACCAGGTACAGCATCTGTTTTTGGATCCCTTGGTCCGATTCCAGATAGGAATAATAAATTGCCCACTTTTCGAGCATGTGGATACAATCCTACTGGTTTGGGGGCTTGATCTGCATCAAATTTTTCACTATTGCTCATGCTTATTGGAATTTAATGATTGAAATAACAAGACTCATCAAACATAGTTTACGCTTCTATGTTGATTTGGTAGCAAAGATAGACTTCTTTATCTAACAGGACTAAGGTTAGTCGAAAAATGACTGAACGGATTAAACCTTTTTTTAGATTTGTCGTCCTTTTAAAAACCTACTGATGTATGCGTTTATTTTTTAACAAACACAAAACCTTATTTATGAAAAAAAGTTTGTTCACCTGCATACTTTCTTTGATAGCCTATTGGGCTATTGGGCAAGAAAGTATGACTTTGAGTGGTGTGGTTAAGGATGCGAGCAATGGTGAAACCCTCATTGGAGCAACAATCTTTGTACCCCAAGCTAATACCGGAACAGTAACCAATGAATATGGCTTCTATTCCATAACACTAGATGAAATAACGAGTGATTCTGTACAAATCGATTTTAGTTATGTTGGTTTTCAGACCTCTTCTCAGCGTGTTAAACTGCAACCGGAGTACAAACTGGATGTAGAATTAGGAACTGGCGTGGAACTACAGGAAATTGTAATCAAAGCCAATTCCTTTAGTGAAGAAGTTAAGTCCACTGAAATGAGTGTGGAGTCCATTAGCCCGAAAGAGGCTAAGTTAATACCCGTGCTTCTAGGGGAAAGTGATGTACTCAAAACTATTCAGTTGAAACCTGGAATCCCTTCTGGATCAGAGGGTTCAACTGGCTTGTATGTGAGAGGAGGACGAAGTGATCAAAATCTAATTGTATTGGACGAGGCGGTAGTATATAACGCATCGCATTTATTTGGATTCTTTTCCACCTTTAATACCGATGCAGTTAAGGATTTAAAATTATATAAAGGAGGATTCCCGGCTCAATATGGGGGACGTTTATCATCTGTTATTGATGTCAAATTGAAAGAAGGAAATAAAAAAGAATTTGCTGGATCAGGTGGAATAGGAATAATTTCTTCTAAGTTGACGCTAGAGGGACCCATTCAAAAAGATAAGTCATCTTTTATTGTATCAGGTCGTCGGACTTATTTTGATTTGATTACCAATGCTATCAATGAAAAAAATTCTGATAATCCAGATGCTACACAAATTCCAGGATATTATTTTTACGATCTAAATACCAAAGTGAACTTTGATTTAGGGGAGAAAGATCGGTTGTATTTGAGTGGATATTTTGGAAGAGATGTATTCGGTTTCAAATCGGACTTTTTTGATTTTAATTTTGGTTGGGGAAATGCCACTGGTACAGCAAGGTGGAATCATCAATTCAATTCAAAAACATTCTCCAATACTACCTTAACTTTTTCGGACTATCAATATAGTATCAGCAATGAAGTGACTGGTTTCTCTTTCGAGGTAGGATCCAGGATTAAAGACTTGAACTTAAAATCGGATTATTACTGGGCAGTAAATAATGATCATACCCTTCGTTATGGATTAGGGATCACTTATCATGAATTTGAAGTAGGTAGATTACAAGCAGGTTCGGATGATGGTGATGTATCATTCAGCGCAGGTAATGATTATAATGGATGGGAATTTGGAGCATATATTGGTGATGAATGGGATGTAGACGATAGACTTCGTGTCAATGGAGGAATACGCTGGAGTGGATTTGCCAATGATAGCACCTTCTACATGGGATTAGAGCCAAGGCTAGCTGCCAGATACTTAGTGAATGATAATGTATCTGTGAAAGCTTCCTATGCACGCATGAAGCAATATTTACATTTAATTGCTTCATCTGGTGTGTCTTTGCCTACGGATATTTGGTATCCTTCTACTTCTGATGTTGAACCTCAGCGTTCAGACCAAGTGGCTATTGGAGCAACCATTAATATTGGTAATAAGCTTTTATTGACCAATGAATATTGAGATGCTGCCTTGTTCTTTTCTTTCTTTGATTCTATTTTGATACCAATGTGGATAATGATAATTGTTATCATGAACTTTAAATCGATGATTATTTTTAAAGTTCAAA
>CAJXMP010000267.1 GCA_913056515.1 uncultured Lewinella sp. | reverse complement strand
AGTTCACTGACTCAGAGAAAAATTTATAAGTAAAGTAGCCCGTATTGCTTGAAAAAATATCATCGGGAAATAAGTCTAATCCTGAGCCATCGGGATACGCACTATTATCTGCCAGTAGGACTAATCGTATTGAAGTCACACCCTCGAATAATGATCTGCTTATACACAACTCCACATCAGCACCACTGACGGCTGCATCGATGTTGGAAATTTGTTCCCAAGTCCAATCAAGTCCACTACCCGCATACTTGTATATAAAATCTCCTTGAACTAGCAAGTCGGCTCCAATATTGCCTATAGTATAACCTGTCAAGGAAGAGCTATCTGAGTCGATGAATGTGTTATGCGCCCAATTAAGCGGAGCTGCGTTACTAGAAGAATAGAAAATGAAAAGTTTTGCATCATTATGAGCTACGGTCAAATTTGTATAATCCAGTAAATCATTAGTATTTAAGAGATCTACTGGATCCTGCCCGATCGATTCCAATCCTTCCCACTCGGATGAATCACCATCAATCAAAGCTGGCCTGAATAGGTAATTATATTCAGGATCTCCATCAGTAATATTATCAGAATTAATATTTACGGTCACAAGGCCATCGGCTGTCGCTCCCTTATTATCAGTAACCGTGTATATGAGTTGATCTGTACCTAAGAAATCCGGATTAGGGGAATAGGTGAGTAATAATTCATTTAGTGAAAAAGCTCCATTTTCCGGTGTCTTGGATATAGTAATATCAGAAATCAAACCATCATAGTCACCAGCTTGAAGTTGAACAGTAATCGGCTGCCCCTGAAGAGTTGTCACATCCTGGTCCACCGCATATGGCACTAAATTCGTAGTCGATCTTATTTGAACGGCATAGTTTCCAATATCTTTGAAATTAATGATCGCCCCCGTCGAGGTGTATGTTGTGTCCCCAGAGGATATGACTTCGAATGCACCTAATGTGAAGGATTTAAATTCGACAATAGCTTGCCCATGACCTTCGACAACAAAGTCCAGAATTGTCCCATTACCAGAAATAGAAATGAGCTCAAGATTGGAACCAAGACTTGCCACCTTAGTCACATCTTCAGGGGATTGACCTGTGGTTATGGAAAAGTTTCCACCATCAGCTGGTAAAAACAACTTATTACCATCATAAGCATAATGATTCCCAGCCGATGTTATTGTTTTACCAACAGGTAATTCTAATGAGAGTCCCCCAAGTTCACTTCCTTGAACAGCAACGTCAATTTTATCGAAATCTATGTATTCAACTAAGACCTCAGAATTTTTAAATGAGGTGAATCTTTTTGTGTAATCGCTAAGCGTGATGAATTCAAACCCTGCCGCCGATGCGTAGGCAAGTATGTCTTCATATGGCTTAGGATCGTAGTTTGGGGAATTAAAGGGATTCATTAATCCATAGTCGTGCCAAAGCCAGTGCAAAGTTGGCTGCCTAGTATTAGTCGACTGCTTATCAAATTCATCAATCCAAGTTTGAGAAAATTCCTCTAAATTGAGTTGTTGAATACTCCCTAAAACAAAATCTGGGGTCATATTCAAGCTAAAATAAACGGTATCCTCATCCGGTGTCAGGTGGCCAATGCCGAGACTTTGGACATGCCTTGAATCACTGTAAAGCGTATGGCCAGAAATGTAATCGAAATTCGATTTTATATTATCATAAACATACAAGTTTTCATCCTCACCAGGGATACCTGTCCCATTGACGGAGATTTCTAAGTTTTCAGAAATCTCAATCTTTGATTGGAGGAATTCAAATTCGAGTTCATTGGGACTTAAGAGCTTTGTATCATTTGGGTGAGTATAACTGTGGGTGCCTATTTCATTTCCAATCGCTATATAATCTTTATAAAGAGGCCCCGAAAGATCCCAGTTTGTATATTCTCCAAGTTGCTGATCATTGCCTATATTTATGTAAAATGATCCGTTGAAATCGTAATCAGCTTTCCATCGCTTTAAGTAATCAAGCTGAGGTACTTCTGCAGTCTCTATGGCAGATGCAAATCTGGATAAATCCATATCATTTCTAGGTATAAATAATCCGCCTTCTCTAGTCATACTGAGATGAATATTACTTTGGGGGTTGCCAGAATCTGAAACGGCCCATTTTATAGCTGCCCAAAGTATCTTGGAATCGATCATTTTTTTCATGTCTGCAAAATGAACGAATTTCCCTCTTCCTCTGGTTCCGGATTGAATGGCTATCTTATTTTCATTGTTAATATTAAAAATCGCAATTTGGTCTGATTCATTGCCAGCTGAAGGTATAAATTCCTGAAAAAATGTAGAATTATATTCCGCGAGTCTTTCAGGTGCTTCAATCATACTGATGATTGGATGATCTATATCAGGCGCTGACATGGTGATGTCGTTTTGATAGCCAAAAACTCCGAACTCAAGACCAAATATTTCTTCCATGGCTAATTCAGTATTAAAATCTTGGTATTGGCCAGAGGCGTTGTATGAAAAAAATGCACCCGCCGCGACTATGGAAACCCCATAATCTTCCAATAGTGATTTAATATTAATCCTGTAGGTGTCGACCTTCGTTTGATCCACAACTTGGAGTGCAGGTATGATTATTGCTTTGTATTTACTTAATTTATTAACGTCACCCAGATCGGACTCTTTGATTAAATCAAACGGGACTCCAGCCTGAATGGATTGAGATTGGACAGAGGTATACAATTGGCGAAACTCGAATGGATAGCCGAAGTAATCCTCGGAGTTTTTGGAGTATAAGATTCCAATCTTGGTGGAAATCATTTCCCCATGTGATGAGTATCCTAACAAAGACTGAATAAGTAAAAAAGCAACCCACAAATGATGGATTGTTTTTCCCGGCGAATGCAAAACTGATCTTATTCTGGCATTAGAGTCTATGATTTCTAGTTTCATATTATGAGTCCTCTTTGAAAGCCTCGTAATTGATGAGCTAATGAGATTCTCAAAAACGTAGAGCAGTATTAAAAATCGACAAACAACACCTCAACTGTTCTATTTTAGGGCAAAAAGGCTAAATTTCTCAAAATTAAGAAAACAAACTAGAATCTATAGCTTTCACAACCAGCTTATTTATAATGGTTTGCGGGATTTCATGGTTTAAATAAAATAAAAACCAAATCAAAATCTAAGTGTCCATGTGTCCTTTTTTAGAACAATGGGAGACAGTTTTATAAAAAATGATCACGCCTGACTGGCAATATCCAAAACCTATTGATTATCAGTAGGTAATAACTAGTATTATGATGTGTCATCCACCGATAAATATGAAAGATTTTAAAGCACTATTATCAGTATTCGCATTTCTTTTCATCATTCCAACTTTTGCCGACGAGCTTGATAATTTAATTTCCTCTCACGAGGCTATCAAAATTGCAGGTGGATTTCGTTTCACCGAAGGCCCTGTCGCGGACAAGAGTGGCAATGTCTTTTTTAGCGATATCCCAACAAGCAAAACTTACAAGTGGAATGCTGATACTGGAAAAGTCTCAGTCGCAAGAGAAAATACTCATGAAGGAAACGGGATGCGAATGGATAAGAATGGGATTAGGTATACCTGTGAGCATGCCTCACGAAGTATCACAGCAACTTTGCCCAACGGAGAAGTGATTACTGTCGTAAATGCATATGAGGGCAAAAAACTAAACAGCCCAAATG
>CAJXMP010000266.1 GCA_913056515.1 uncultured Lewinella sp. | reverse complement strand
CGGCTGGCATAGGATCTTTGATTGCTGCTACTTCTATGGATTCAATATATATCAGTTCCTCTGTAGGGTAATTCACTGGATCTAAAATACGATAGGGCTTTCTAGCTCTTATTTCAATCGTTCCAAAACCTGCATCAGTGAGCATTTTCACATAATCTTGGATAGGCAGACTTCCACTTAAGCAAAGTGCCCGCAGCCTTTCATCATTTCTCAGGGTTTCATTCATATCTTGCTCACAAGTAGGATCGCTCATGACTAGTCGGCCATGTGGTTTTAACACCCGATACATTTCTGCAATGGCTTTTTTCAGATCAGCTTCTTTAAAGATATTGAAGAGACAATTCTGTGCAGCTACATCAATGCTGTTGTCTTCAACAGGAAGATTTAATGCGTCTCCTTTTTTTAGATTTACAAACTCCGATTTAAACCAGTCGTTTGCTTCCTCCGCAACTACAAAGTTGTTTCTTGAAGCCTCCAACATTTCATCTACCACATCGATCCCGATCACTCCATTTTTTTGTCTAGAGAAATAAGCAAATTGCAATAACTCCATACCACCACCTACACCTACATAAAGGATTTTTGGACTATTGCTGAGATCACGAGCATGCACGGTACTACCACAGCCATAATTCATTTCCTGCATGATCATGGGGATCTTTAATCCAGGAAGTTCCCAAATCGGATTTGTTGTACAACATAGTCCTACATCTGGAGTTAAGGCAGCTTGTTTATATACGTCTTTAGTGGTGTCTAAGTAACTCATACAGTTTATCTTTTGCAGTGGAATCTGGTAGTATTCAAATCTAATAGTTATTAATAATTATTTAGGAATATTATGGTAAGGAAAATAAAAAAAGCCTCCAATTTAGGAGGCTTTTTATCTTGTACCGAAGGCGGGAATCGAACCCGCACTCTGTTGCCAGAACTGGATTTTGAATCCAGCGCGTCTACCAATTCCGCCACTTCGGCTGCTTTGGTCAAGCGGTTGCGAATTTAAGTAAAGATTCTTGAATACGCAACAAATACCTATTTTTTAGATAAAATATTTTGATCCGTTCTAAGGTGTCTGTTTTACTCGTTTTTGCATCATAAGCGAGCATGTCAGCTTTGATGTTTTCTAACAAATTGGAACTTAAGTTTTTTAGCTCCTCCTGACAAGAATCATATATGGTTTGATCGAAATCAAACTGCAATTCCATGACCTTTTCATTGAATTCCATCATCTCCATTAGAAAAGATTGAGGTAGCTTGTTACTACCTTCTTCGCCCATACAATTTTCAAGCTCCAGAATGTACTTCATTCTAGATTCAAAATCACTTAAGATTTTGTAAGCCTTGTTGTTAGTAACAGCCAACTGCATAATTTCTGCTTGTTTAGCTGGAGATTCCATCGTGTAGAAATCCGGGTGATATTGCTTACTGTTTTGATAGAACTTACTTTTTAATTGGTCTTCATCTAAGAAGAATCCAGGTTCTATTTCAAAAAACTCAAAGTAATTCATAGTTGAAGCTTTACATACAACCTCTCATAAAGTCTAGGCCATTGACCAAAATCATCAGTGCCAGCACAACAATCAATCCAAATACATTGGCAATTTCCATAAACTTATCTCCGGGAGGTCTACCTGTTACTATTTCATAAAGCAAAAACATCACATGACCTCCATCCAAAGCTGGGATAGGTAATAGGTTCATGATAGCTAATATCAAAGATAAGGAGGCAGTCAGTGTCCAGAATTTATACCAAACCCAGTTTGAACCAAACATTTGAGTAATAGAGTAAAATCCTCCAACGCTATCCTTAAGTTTAATATCGTTATTCGCTATTCTTTTGTAGGCTTTTAATTGACTACCTAGAAAGTTTACACCGGCTTTAATTCCAGCAGGTATTGCTTCCCCAATGCTATATTTCTTAGTAGACAAATCAAAATATCGGTCATTACCATAGCTGAAAACACCAATTGTACCAGCGGCTGTAGTAGTCAGTAGGGTGCTTCCAGGCACACCATCTCTAACATAAGAAACCAATATTTCAGTACTGTCTTTTCCTTCTACCGCAGCTTTGAATTCATCATAGTAGGAAATAGCAACACTATCAATACCCGTGATACTATCATTCACCATCAGACCAGCTTTTTCTGCTGGAAAGTCTTTCGAAATTTTTCCGATTACGAATGGTGTTCGAGGGATAAATAAGTCTTTATCCTTGTTTTCGTATGCTGAAAGGATTTGAGAAAAAGCTGGATCAATATCTATCGTTTGTTCCACACCATTTCGTTTAACAACCATTTCTGTAGCACCATCTATTACAATCGCTTGAGTGATAAAGGCATCGTTGAAATTATCAAATGGTTCACCACCAATACTTAATATATGATCTCCATTTTCTAAACCTAATTCCAATCCTAATGAATCAGCATAAATACCATAGGTAGCATCTTCTGCAGCCAGATAACTGTCTCCCCAAACGAATTTAACCATTCCAAACAGAATGAAACCTAAAATTACATTGACTGTAATTCCACCTAACATAATGATTAGCCTCTGCCAGGCTGGCTTTGAACGGAACTCCCATTCTTTAGGTTCTTGTTTGAGCTGTTCTTTATCAAAGCTCTCATCCACCATACCCGCTATCTTGACATAGCCCCCAAGTGGAAGCCAACCGATTCCATATTCTGTATCTCCTTTTTTGAACTTGAACAAGGAGAACCAAGGATCAAAAAATAAGTAGAACTTCTCCACTTTCGTATTGAATAATCTTGCTGGGATAAAGTGCCCCATCTCGTGTAATACGACCAAGATCGATAAACTTAGAATTAATTGTCCTATTGCAACTACAACTTCCATTCCTTCTATTGGTTATTTCTAATGTATGTTTAGTACTTTTTTCAAAACTGAAAAGATATGAATATCTGCTACAAAAGTACTTTTAATTTTAAGATTTATGAAATGTAAACTTTCATAAATAGCTTTAGCTTTGTAATACATTAACAGATCATTTATGCAGGTGTTTTATTCTACACAACGATCGGGTGATTTTTTTATTCTTAACGAAGAAGAATCCAAGCATTGTATCCGAGTGCTCCGGAAAAAAGAAGGAGATCAAATCCATCTTTTAGATGGTGAAGGAGGATTTTATTTGGGTGAAATATACGAGGCAAATAAGCATAAGACTACGGTTAAAATTATTACTGAAGAACAACAAGGACCATTTCCTGGTATGCAAACGATTATTGCTGTTGCGCCAACTAAGAATATGACCAGATTAGAATGGTTTATAGAAAAAGCTACAGAAATCGGTGTTGGGCAGTTTCATTTTTTCTTTGCTCAACATTCTGAGCGGGTCAAACTTCGAATGGATCGATTGGAGAAAGTAGTGCTTTCAGCTTGTAAGCAATCCCTTAAAGCTAAGATACCTAGCCTGCATGAGGCAGTTTCATTTTCCGATTTAGTAAAAAAGTATGCCAATTTTGATGGTCAAAAGTATATTGCGCACTGTCAAAAAGGAGAACAAGTATTGTTAAAGGATAATTACCAAAGGAATACACCTATTATTATATTGATTGGTCCAGAGGGTGATTTTGCTCTAGCGGAAATACAATTGGCTTTAGATTCAGGGTTTCAAGAATTAACTTTAGGGGAGTCTAGGCTTAGGACGGAGACAGCAGCATTGGTTGCTTGCCATAGTATTCAATTTTTAGACATGTAATTACAGAACCATAATGAGATATTCTTTGATTGT
>CAJXMP010000265.1 GCA_913056515.1 uncultured Lewinella sp. | reverse complement strand
AACATTAGAATTAGGATACAATTTTGATTCCTCAATAACTAGTAAAATAAAGGCAGACAACATAAGATTGTCTGTAACAGGTACAAACCTTATTACAATAACAGATTTTCCTTTTGATCCTGAAGTTGTTCAGAACGGATTAAATGTTACGAACACTAGGGCTGCTAGTGGAGGAAATACAAGTAATGGTGGATCATATCCCCTACTTAAGACAATTTTAACTGGAATACAAATAACCTTTTAATTAAACATGAGAAAAATGAAGAAGACTATTTTAAATTTTGCTGTTGGATTTATGTTTGTTTCGGCACTGATAAGTTGCCAAGATGATTTTTTAAGTACAACTCCACTCAGTGAAATTGCGGAGTCTAATGTATGGTCTTCAGCAAAGTTAGCTGAAGCAGCAGTACTTGACTTATACCAAGGGACTTGGGCAGGAACCCTAACCCGTGAGGAAACTACAGATGCTTTCACTGACCAAGCGGTATTTACTCACCCTGGACGTGGAGTAGATGGCTACACTGAAGCAAAAATGAACCCTGCAGGTGGTTATATGGATATGCAATGGTTTAGTTGGACGCAACTCTATCCATTTATTCGCAGTGCAAATATTGCCATACAAAAGCTAACTGCCAATGAAGGTGGACTAGATGCTGGTCTAACTAAAAGACTACTCGGAGAAGCTTACTTTATGCGTGGGTATTTCTTTACTCAACTAATGAGACAGTATGGTGGTATTGTACTTTTAACAGAACCCCTCACTCTAGAAAGTGAAGCTGAAAATCCAAGATCTAGCTTTGAAGCAACAATAAATCAAATCATTTCTGATATTGATCAATCTATTTCATTGTTGGCTGATGCTCCTCAAGATAAAGCAAGAGCTCACAAAATTACAGCTCTTGCTTTAAAGTCTAGAGTATTAACTCACGCAGCAAGTGATTTATATGAGCCTTCTAAAGTAGGTGGTGTTTCTACGCTTGCTTCTTATGGCAACAAAGAACTTGTTGGATATACAAGCGGTTCTCAAGAACAACGATGGCAAGCAGCTAAAGCTGCTTCTAAAGCTCTATTAGACGCTACATCTGGATATAAGTTAGATTATGCTGCTCCTGCTTCATTTGAAGAAGCTAAACAGAATTATGAAGATATCTGGTTACAGGGAGACAAGAATCAAGACTTTATCTGGGGTAGAATGATCGAAGGATTTGGTTATGGTTCTAGAACTTATCCTGGTGGTGATGGATGGTCGCAAGGACCAGGCATGGTTGCTCTATATCACGGTCCTAACGGATACCACGAATGGGCTGGAACTACTCCAACTGAAGCTTTAGCATCAAAATATTCACTAGCTGATGGTTCTGAATTTGACTGGAACAATCCTGCACACGCAGCAGATCCATATTCAAATCGTGAAGCCCGTTTTTATGCTACATTATTATTTGATGGAGCACCTTGGAAAGTAAGAACGAGTGATGTAACTAAATTTGATAATTTTAACGAAATCCAAACAGGTTATTATACTTTCACAGATGGAACGATTGTAAATGGTGTAGATACGCGTCAAGGGCCTATTGAGGACTGGAACGGATCAAGAACTGGATACTACTTCAAAAAGTTCTCTGATCCATATTTACCAGCCTCATGGCCAAATAATCTTCAGAAAGTTGATGCACCTTATTTAAGGTATAGTGAAATTCTTCTTAACTATGTGGAGGCATGTATAAACCTTGGTCAAGAAGCTGAAGCTAAGGCTTGGTTAAACAAGTTACGCTATAGAAATGGACTACCTGATGTAACTGAATCTGGTGCAGCGTTAGTTGAGCTTTATAAAAGAGAGCGTGATAAAGAGCTTGTTAACGAAGATGCACGACTCTTTGATATGAAACGCTGGTTGGAAGGACCTTATTCATTAGACAAGCAAGTACAAAAAACTTTGATTCAAGCGACTCAAAAACAGGGTAGTTCAATGACTCCTGCTAACTATAGAAAAAGTACAGCTGATTTTGATTATTCATACGTGCCAATCGACATCGTATTTGAAAATAGAGTTTGGAGAGATTATGTCTATTTCATGCCGATTCCTCAAAATGAAATTGATAGAGATCCCTCATTAATTCAAAATCCTGGTTACTAAAAGAGTAGCTTATTTGAAAAAAACCTCGCTATTTAGCGGGGTTTTTTTATTTTTAAAAAAACTTATTTTATGAAGTGGATTAATGGATTTTTAATATTCCTTATTTTATTATCAGCTTGCTCTACTGAGCAAAAAAAGTTTACTAAACTAAGCCCAAAAGAAACTCAAATTGACTTTTCAAATCAACTGTTTGAGACCCATACTAAAAATTATTTTACCTATCCCTATATGTATTTAGGCGGGGGTGTTGCTGTGGGTGACTTTAATAATGACGGACTGGAGGATTTATTCTTTACTGGGAATATGGTCCCCAATAAACTCTATCTCAATGAGGGGAATTTTAAATTTAAAGACATTAGCGAATCTGCAGGCATACAAGGTGATGATCGATGGTATTCAGGAGTGAGCCTGGTGGACCTCAATAGAGATGGTTTTTTAGATATCTATATTGCTGTAGGTGGAGAAAATGAACCCAATAATAATGTACTTTATATCAATAATCAAGACAATACTTTTACGGAACAAGCAGCAAGCTATGGAATCGATGATGAGGGCTATAGCATGCATTCCACTTTTTTCGATTATGACAATGATGGTGATTTAGACCTGTACGTAGCCAATTATCCTCCTACAAGTTTTACTGCTCCCGTAGATTATTACAGATATATGATCGATCACCATGAACCTCGAGATTCAGATCATCTTTACCGAAATGATGGAGACCAATTTGTAGATGTAACCCAAGAGTCAGGAATCAGTAACTTCGGGTTAAGTCTAGGAGTAGTCGCCTCAGATTTTAATAATGACGGGTTTACCGATGTCTATATTTCTAATGATTTTAATGCTCCTGATTATATGTACCTCAATAATGGTGATGGTACCTTTAAAAATGAAATACTCAATTCACTACAGCAAACTTCTTTCTTTGGGATGGGTGTTGATGCTGCAGATTTTAATAATGATGGTTGGGTAGATCTTTTTCAACTAGATATGAATGCTGCAGACAACTTCAGATCAAAGGCCAATATGTCCTCAATGAATCCAGAAGTATTTTATCAATCTGTTGCCTTAGGGCTTCATCACCAATACATGCAAAATTCACTTCAGTTAAACCAAGGAAACCTATTTGAGGAAACACCAGCCTTTAGCAATATTGCTCGATGGAGCGGTGTATCTTCTACAGACTGGAGCTGGGGTGGGCTATTCGCTGATTTTGATAATGACGGATGGAAAGACTTGTATGTAACCAATGGGATTCGGAGAGATGTAAATAATAAAGACTTTTATAATCAACATCGGGAATTTTTTTATAAAATGGAAAACGACCCTAATTATAAAAATAAAGAAGAAGAGGTCAAACTTTTAGATTATTTAGAGAAAATGCCCTCGGAAAAACTAGCTAATTACTTATTTCAAAACAGACAAGATCAAGGTTTTGAAAATCGAAATACCGAATGGGGCTTAGAAGAAAAGACTTTTTCTAATGGGGTTGTATACAGCGATCTAGATAATGACGGCGATCTTGATATTGTGGTTAATAACCTTGAAGACTTTGCCAGTATTTATAGAAATAATACCAATAATTCAAATTTTATTGGATTTGAACTAGAGGGTGAGAAAAAACAAATTCCAATTG
>CAJXMP010000264.1 GCA_913056515.1 uncultured Lewinella sp. | reverse complement strand
GCACACTCATCGAGATGAATGCACCGGTAGTAAGTATTTCCCAATTCTCTCCACGAGAACCCAGAAGCTCTTTTAACTTTGCAGTTAAAATAATCTCACTTGGGTGTTTATCTAAGAACACCAGACCTACTAAGAGGTCATTCCAAACCCATAAAAATTGTAAAATGAAAATAGAAGCAAAAGCAGGTATAGAGAGGGGGACTACTATTTTAATAAAAGTATCATAGTGAGTAGCACCATCAACTCTTGCAGCTTCCATCATCTCATTAGGAAGTGATTTTAAAAAATTCCATAATAAAAAAGTTGTAGAGGCTAATCCAAATCCAGTATGCGCCATCCATATTCCTGGAAATGATTTTGCGGCGACTCCAAATAAAGCACCAATATCATTATAGATAGAAAGAATAGGAATTAATGACATCTGTAAAGGGACAACTAAAGCAGCAATAACAGTTGCTAGTAATAAATCTCTTCCATAAAACTTCATCCAAGTTAGGGAGTATGCAAAAAAGGAACAGATAATTAGAGGAATTAAAGTTGAAGGAATAGCAACAGCAAATGTGTTGATAAAAGCTTGACCTAATCCCTCCCTTAAGAGCACTTCCTTATAATTATCGAGGGTAAAACTTGGAGGGCTTGAAGCTGAAACAAAAATTCTTTTTCCTTTCTTTTTAGTAAACTTTTCTTTTGATCTCCAAAAGTAGTTTCCTGTTTCATCGATAGAAATTTCTGAACCATCTTTAAATACGGCTATTTCACCTACTTCAAATTCATCGATATTTTTAGAGGTAATGCCAAAACGAGAAATAAGTTTCCCGCTTCCTTCCTCAAAAACTTTTCCCTTGATGATGAAATAACCATTTTCCTCTATTTGGGACTCCATACCCTCAGTTCGGTATATCTCATTAACATCAGTAGTAGTAAAAGAGGTCCACCACCCACTAATTGCTAAAACATCTTTATCTCGAAGGGAGCTAATAAAAAGACCAAAAGTAGGGGCTATCCACACAAAAACAAAAATAAGAAGTAATAATTGAGCAAAAATTGAAGAAATTGAGAATTTTTTTATCATATTTTCTGCTCTTTTCTGTGTTGATATAAGTTCCATCCAAGAATTGGGATAACGCCAATCATAATACAGAAGGCCAAAACACTGCCTCTACCAGAGTCACCACCACCTCTAAACATCCAGTCATACATCAGATTAGCTAAAACTTCAGTTTGCCATTGCCCGTTTGTCATGGCGTAAATAATGTCAAAAACTTTCAAGACTAAAATCGTAATGATTGTCCAAATCACCAAGATTGTTTGTTGAAGGTAAGGAATAATGATCGACCAAAATATTTTAAGTTCGCTTGCCCCATCTATTCTAGCTGCATCTAAAGTCTCACTAGGAATACTTCTTAATGCAGCACTAAAGATTACTAACGCAAGACCGGTTTGTATCCAAATCATGATAGCCATTAAAAATAAGTTATTCCATATGGGGATAGTAAGCCATGCTTGGGGCTCAAAGCCCAAGGCTACAACGATGGCATTTAATAGACCTATTTGTTCATCTCCCGGACCACGATAATCATATATAAATTTCCAGATAACACCTGCACCCACAAATGAAATAGCCATGGGCATAAAAATTATAGATTTAGCAATCGTACCCCACCAAATCCGATCAGCAAGATTAGCGATCACTAAACCAAAAAAGGTACTTAGCGTTGGAACGATTAAGAGCCAACCAAAATTATTTAAGATACTTCGTCTAAAATCAGGATCTTTGATTGCCCACGCATAATTTGACCAACCTAAAAACTCTCTTCCTATCTTATCATAAAAACTCAGACGAATAGTTTCAAAGACGGGATAAATAATAAATACAAATAAAACAATAAAAGCGGGTGCAATAAAAATTACTACACGAAGAGAATTTTCTAATTTAAATATTTTTGAAGAACGCTTGCCAAAATAATCTAGAAGAAAGTTAGATACATGAAAAAAAAGAACAAATGATAAAATTCCTATCAGAACAGTCAGGGCAAGTGAAAATATTGTCATAGAAATATTATAAGTACTGAAATTTTAGGGCGAATAAAAAAATATTCGCCCTAATTGATTAAATATTATTGACCAGCTTCCCAGCTAGCTTGGATAGCATCTGCTACTTCTTCTGCAGACTTTCCATTGGTGTAGTCGACCATTCCTGTCCAGAAAGATCCTGCTCCTACCCAACCTGGCATTAGATCTGATCCATCAAATCTAAATGTAGTTGCTTGCTGAAGGATTTCGTGAAGACCTCTAAAGGTGTCACTAGCATATTTACTAGTATCAACACCTGTATGAGGTGTTAAAAATCCACCTTTTTCCATGAATCTCTCATGTGCCTCTGGGTGCATTAAGAATTTCATGAATTCTGTAGTAGCCTTCTTGTCATTAGTTGCTGTTAAAATAGTTCCACCACCTAACACAGGCTTACCTAAATCCTTATCTGCATAAGCAGGGAAGTAGAAAAAGTCATAGTCTACTCCAGCTTCTAACCCTTCAGGGAAGAAAGCAGGAATAAAGCTTGCCTGTCTGTGCATCATACACTCAGCAGGAGATGAAAATAATCCATTTGGAGCATCTCTGAAGTCAGTTGTTGCAACAGCTTTAGAACCACCATTTACATAAGAGTCATTTAAAGCAATCGATCCAAAGAAATTCATAGCTTCAATTACTCTTGGATCATTAAACTTCATTTCATTTGAAACCCATTGATCATAAACACGTGGTGAGTGAGTTCTTAACATGATGTCTTCCATCCAGTCCGTTGCAGGCCAACCTGTAGCACCACCAGAACCAAGACCAATACACCATGGTGTATTTCCATCAGCAGCCATCTGATCAGTTAGTGCTAATAACTCTTCCATTGAAGAAGCAACTTCATAACCATTATCTTCAAAATTTGGATTTGTACGAAGTTCTTGCACCTCAATACGAGGTTCATACACGGTGAGTACACGACGAATTTCGTCTTCGATCAAACCAATTGTACCAAAATCCATCGGTTCAAATATCATTTTCATGATCATTCTCCAATGTTCAATGTACCAGGTTCTTTTAAAAGTACGCTCAGGAACATCCTAGATGAACGAATTCAATTCAGTGGGGGCATTTTATTCACCGATGTTGATCATCACAGCAACCAATATGTTATGGTGAAAACCAATTAGTAATAGTAGAATAGGCTTTAGGGCGTAGCCCTAGGAGGTTTCCCCCTTTGATAGTCCGAAGTTTACTTTTAGTTAAGTCGCAATTTTTCAAGGGTGTTGTAGATGTTCACAACGTTATCCAGAAAACTAATTACCTAACTGGAAAATTTGTTTTCATTCGACAAGAACATAGAAGCGAAAATGGGTATAAAACATCTCTCCATCTGGTTGACCTGATATTCTCAAAGGCATGCCTACGAAAGTTTATGCCTACGAAAGGTATGCATACGAAAGTTTAATTTTCACAATTTTGGACAAGAACCAGAAATGACTAAACAAACACTTTTTAAATTTTAGAAGGTATTACAGGTAAAGGTCATGATTCTTGTCGTCAGGTACTTTCTAAATTGGATCAAGGCCATTAAGGCCTAGTTCACGTGGTTATCTGTGACTAGTTTGTGCTTTGTTTTTGCTTAGTCTGTGCTTCGTTTGTGCTTAGTGGCTTAGTGTGCTTAGTGCGTGTGTGTGCTTAGTGTGTGTGCTTGGTTTGTGTGTGCGGGCTTAGTGTGTGCGTAGTATGCTTAGTGTGTGCTTA
>CAJXMP010000263.1 GCA_913056515.1 uncultured Lewinella sp. | reverse complement strand
ATCATGCTCATAGCCTATGCATTCATGGACGACATCCTGATGTTGTTTGGTGCCAAAGGAAATATCTTCGCTCCCGCCAAAGCCTATTTCAATGCACTCATCCTAGGTATCCCATTCCTAGCATGGTCTATGATGTCCAATAATGCTATGCGCGCAGAAGGCGCACCTAAAAAAGCCATGATGATCATGGTCATCTCCGCTTTAGTCAATCTAGTGCTCGACCCCATATTCATCATCGGATTTAAATGGGGTATGGAAGGCGCAGCCTATGCCACAGTGATTGGATACCTGAGTTCTGCAAGCTATTCATTCTTGTTTTACGCCAGAGGGCAATCCACCATCCAATACAAAAATGAATACCTCAAACTCCGCAAAGACCTAGTTAAACCCATATTCTCCATCGGCTCCGTTACACTAGCCAGACAAGGTACCGTTAGTTTACTAGCTATCGTGCTCAATAATGCCTTACTGACTTATGGAGCAGAAACTGCTGTAGCGGCCTATGGTATCATCAGCAGATTGATGATGTTTACCAATTTTCCTGTATTGGGCATCACACAAGGATTCCTACCAATTGCAGGTTATAATTATGGCGCCAAAAAATTTGATCGGGTGCAATCCGCTATTAAACTCTCCGTCACTTATGGAAGCATAATCGCCGGGTCCATCTTTGTATTCATTCTGTGTTTCCCATTATTGATGACACAAATTTTCGTAGGTCCAACAGAACAAGAAATCCTTGCGATGACACCCAAAGCTATGGTTATAGTATTTGCTGCAACTCCACTGATTACTGCACAACTCATAGGTTCTGCCTATTTCCAAGCAATCGGTAAAGCCCTCCCCGCTTTATTCCTTACCCTGACCAAACAAGGCATGTTCCTAATCCCTTTTATCTTAATCCTTCCATTAAAGTATGAGCTCAAAGGGATCTGGCTAGCCTTCCCCGTTTCGGATGTACTAGCCACCATCGTTACCATCGCTTTCCTTTACAAAGCCATTCAAAAGCTTAAAATAGAAGCAGCCGAAGTGACAGAAACCGCCATAAAAACCACTTAATTGGTTAGGTCATCAAACTCCTATTCCCTATATTTAAAGGGAATACACAATAAAATTTTCACTATGTTGACTTTTTACCGATTTGCAGCAGTATTATGCTGCTTAGCTGCTGCCTTACAAGTACATGCGCAAGACACTACCGTTATTCAAACCCTGCAATGGGAAGATAATTTCCGTGCAGGCTATTACGACTTTCCAGAACCTGATGGCACCACCTACAGAAAAATATTGATGTACTACAACATGCGCTGTCATGATGCAGCCATCAATCCGGGAGATAACTCCCAAGGTTGTGGAGAATGGGATTACTCCTGTAACACCTTCATCACAGATACCACCCGCGTAGATTCGGCTAAAGCAACACATCCAAGTCACATCATCTCCAACTTCTCTGGGGATCAGTTTAGCTACACCACGCAGCCAACATACTCCTATATCCAACATCCCCAATACCTGACCAGTATAAATATCACGGCAGAGACAGCAGCAGCTGTTGGTACAGAAAATACCGACTTAGCTCTATCTACTAGTGCTCCTGAGAACAAAATGCAGTTCCTCTACACCGCTGATGAACTGACAACTGCAGGCTTAAGCCCTGGTGACGTACACCGTTTAAAATTAAAGGTTAACAATACATCTCCGATACTCAACTTATTCAAAATAAAGCTCAAAAACATAGACGAAACTGTACTAGATCCAGCAAACCCACATACGGACGGATTTACTGAAGTTTTTCATCAAAATATGGAGTTTTGGGCCACAGGAAATCAACTTTTCAACTTCTATCAACCCTTTACTTGGGAAGATGGAAAAAACATCCTAGTGGAGATCAGCTACACACCACCTACTCCAGCAGCATCTGACTTCTCGCTAGCAGCAGAAGAAACGATGGAATCTATGACCCTAGCACACCACTCAACAGATCAGTCGGCCTACTTCAACAGAAATGGATACTACGAACTCAATACCGCTAACATCCAAGGGACATACGATGAAATAACCATCGCATTTTGGGCTTATGGTGACCCAGATATCATGCCACAGAACAACTCCATTATAGAATGTTCCACTGATCTAGGAAGACAAGTCAACATACACCTACCTTGGTCCAATGGGCAAGTATACTGGGATTGTGGAAACTTAGGTTCTGGTTATAACAGAATCAATAAACCAGCAAACCCAAGTGACTATGAAGGAAATTGGACGCATTGGACGTTCACTAAAAATACAGCCACGGGTTCCATGAAAATATACCTAAACGGACAAGAGTGGCACAGTGGAACAGGTATGACCAATGCCATAAACCTAGACGAAAAATTCATTATCGGATCTGCCGTTGGGGTTAATTCTTATTATGGAAAAATGGATGATCTGAGTATCTGGAAGAAAGAATTAGATGCTACAGCCATTCAAAACTTAATGCATACGCAAACCACAACTGAGCACCCAGACTTTGCAGATCTATTGAGTTATTTTGACTTTGAAGACTTAAATAGTAGCGAGGTGTCTACGCTCTCTAACTATAGCGTAACAGCTGATCGCTCTGGTCAACCGTTTGCAGTAGCCTACCGCTCAGAGGATGTTTTCAAACACTTCACTGCCCTGAATAAAAGACCAACAACCACCTTTTATCAAGGCACCTATGAGCTGGATAATACCATTTTATACTTTGACGAAGAAATACCAGTTGAACCTAATACGCTTACAACCTATATCGTTGACGCATCTAACAACTTAGTCGCAGATCAAGTCGATTATGTTTACGAGAGTGGTTATCAATATACCACCAGTCCGGATGGAACCATAGTAGACAGTGTTTTCTATGCTGCAGAAGCTAGTGTAGATATTACCACACTTCAATACTTCAATAAATTCCCAGCGAAATACGAAATCCTTTCCTTAGTGACGCCCTATGGTTTCTTCATTGACCTAACGCCACAAGGTAAGACATTCGTTTTCGATGTTACAGACTATGCTCCAATCCTTCAAGGCAGCAAACGACTTTCCATTGAAATGGGCGGACAAAACCAAGAGGAGCTCGATATCAAATTCTTATTTATCGAAGGAACACCAGAACGAGAAGTACTAGATATTCAAAATATCTGGCCGTTTAGAAGGGTTTACCCTGGAGGTCTAGCCGATCAAAGCTATATGGAACCTAGAGACATAGCGCTACAACCGTATGCCTCCCACTATAAAATCAGGTCCACTATCACTGGGCATGGACAGAATGGAGAATTCATACCACAAGAACACTATATCAACTTGAATGGTGGAAGTAAAGAATTCAATTATGAGGTTTGGAAATATTGTGGTCAAAATCCGATCTATCCGCAAGGTGGAACTTGGATCTTTGATCGAGCAGGCTGGTGTCCTGGTGCACCATCAGATGTTCATATCTTCAACCTAGATGAATATGTAGAACCTGGTGAAATCATTTCACTGGATTATGGTCTAAACACCAGTTCAGGGTCTAGTGAAAATTACCTTGTATCCAATCAACTCGTAACTTATGGAGCATATAACTTCAATCTAGACGCCTCCATCGAGCGCATTTTGAGTCCCGATGATCTGGTTGAACAAGAAAGAAGAAATCCCTCCTGTAATGAAGCTGAAATTGAAATTAAAAATACAAAAGAGAAGATATCATCAATTAGAGATTTCAAAGCTCCTAATTGGCTTGATATAAGAAATTTTGAAAGCTCATATTCTGACAGGGAACCAACAGTA
>CAJXMP010000262.1 GCA_913056515.1 uncultured Lewinella sp. | reverse complement strand
GGAATAATAGTCCAGATAAGCTCTAGCTTATCGTTGTCGGCATAAAAGAGGGCTTTTTTACCTTTCTCACCACGGTATTTATATCCAAAATAATGAAGTAAAAACTGGGTGATGGTCTGGACTATGAAGATAATCGCAAAGGAAATCCACATCAAACGATCATAATCGACCCCGTGTTCTGAAGCAGGCATCGGGAGAACCATTTTTCCATATTTAGAGAAACTAAAAATGGTGATTCCATAGATGAAAACCAGGAAAGCAAATAGTAAATAACCATTGTACTTATTATCCTCATCATCGGCGATAGTAGCATCCGACTTCTTACCTGTTGTTAATTGCGATAGTTCGAAAATCTTAGCTAATTGCCAAACTGCAATTGCAACAAGAACTAAAACTGCTAGAATTAATGGTGTTGTCATATTTATTAACTAACGTCGTTATTAATAGTGAAAATGTTTACTCTCTTCTAAAAGTGCATTTCCTTTAGGTTCAACAGCTACCTTAGTAAGAGTGGTAGCCACCACGTAAAGAAATAACCCAGTAAAAAATAAAATTCCACCTAATTCAGGGATACCGAAAGACCAATGTGCTCCAACAGTACCTGGCATTATCATATTGTAAAAATCAAAATAGTGACCAGTAAGAATTACGATACCAACGGTTTGTATAAGCCAAGGAATACGCTTGTAATCACTTCTCATAATCACTAATAGTGGGAAAATGAAATTAAGAACCAACATACCTAAGAAAGGAACCTTGTAGGCCTCAAATCGCATCACATAATAAGTTACCTCCTCTGGGATATCGGCATACCAGATTAGCATGAACTGGCTAAACCATAAGTAAGTCCAGAAAATACTAATACCGAACATGAACTTTGCTAGATCGTGAATGTGTGAATTATTCACTGACTCAAGAAGTCCTTTAGACTTCAAGTAAAGCGAAAATAAAGCAATTACAGTAATCCCTGAAACAAAGAAACTAGCGAATACATACCATCCGAATAGCGTACTAAACCAGTGCGGATCAACACTCATAATCCAGTCCCAAGACATCATTGACTCAGACACCAAGAAGAAAGCTAAGAAACCAGCCGCTAACTTGAAGTTAGTAACAAAGGGCTTATTGTCTGAAGCAGTCTCCTCAGCTAGTGAAAGTTTTCTAGAGTATTGTCTGTAAGCGATCCATCCCCCGATATAAATGGCTGCACGAACAAGGAAAAAAGGAGTATTTAAATACCCACTCTTATTTTGAATCAATTGATCATGAGCTACAACATCGGCATCCATCCAAACGAACAGGTGATTCATATGTAAACCTGATAAAACAAAGAAGGCAAATAAAATGATTCCTCCAGGGATGAGATACGAAGTAATTCCCTCCATAACTCTAAATAATAGTGGTGACCAACCCGCTTGTGCAGCACGGTTAATAGCGTAAAAAGCTAAAACTCCTAAAGCTATAAGGAAAGAAAATAATGCACTTACATAAAAAGCAGACCAAGGTCTATTTTTCATTTGATCTAAAACATGCTGGTCGTGTGACGAACCATGGTCTTCAGCTGCAGCCGCATGAGCATCATGATTCGTTGAATCACCATGATCTTCAGAATGCGAACCTTCTGAATTAGACTCGTGATGTGAATCTGCATTACCATGATGAGCTTCAGCTAAGGTCGGATGGTCAGCACTTCCATGTTCTTCACCATGTCCGCCTTCATGAGATGCCATCATAGCTTTAGCCTCTTCAATGGTCGAAGGAGCACTCATAAAACCATAACCTAGGCCTAAAAGCCCTAACCCCATAAGTATAAGGGTAGTTATCTTAAATCGTTGTGAAAACTGATACATACTATTTTACTTATTTAGTTAGGTCCTTTTTTAATTCCATTACATAAGCAGAAATCTGCCATATCTCTTCTTCACTGCTTAATTGAGCTGCATAAGAACCCATTGAGTTAAGACCGTAATAAATGGTGTGATAGGTGCTTCCGATAGTAATGTTACGAGCAGCATCTGCGTAAGTAGGTACACCCAAAATTTTCTCGCGTTTTACTAGAGTACCTTGACCATCCCCTTTAGTTCCATGGCAAATAGCACAATAAACATTGTAAAGTTCTTTTCCTTTAGCAAGATCACTTTCTCTGTTTTCAGAAAGAAGTGGACTCTTGTCCTCTCTAGCAAGCGCTTTACCTTCAAGTGTATTGTCAAATTCATAAGGCAACCATCCTCTAGGAACGGTTCCTTCAGCAGGTAATAGTGCCGCAGTATTCTCAGGAAGGATAGATGCTTCACTGTAGGTTTCATAACCCACTGACTCATACATGTTAGGGAAATATTGAAAATTAGGCTTGCTCTTATCGAAGCAAGACACAGCAGTAAAAGCTAGCGCTATGAGCGTAATTTTGGATAAAACTGACTTCATGTATTAAGCTTTAGGAACCTGAACCTCAATGGCTCCGGTATCAAGTAAAAGTTCGGTTAATGCGTCTTCCTGCTCTGACTTAACAGCTACCTCCATTAAGAAGATATCACTAGTAGTTCTAGGATTTGGGTTTTCAGCTTTCTTGAAAGGCCACATGCGACTTCTCAAGTAAAAAGTAATTACCATAAGGTGAGCAGCGAAGAAAACTGTCATCTCGAACATCACAGGAATGAATGCTGGCAAATTCTGTAAAAAAGTAAAACTTGGTTTACCTCCGATATCCTGTGGCCAGTCTTCGATCATGATATAATTCATCATGGTCACAGCTACAGTTAATCCTAGTACTCCGTATAGGAAGGCAGCCATAGAAATACGACTATCTTCGAGACCTAAGGCTTTATCTAGCCCGTGTACTGGAAAAGGAGTATATACCTCTTCAATATGATATTTTTGGCCACGAACCTGCTTGACAGCATTCATCAGAATGTCGTCATCAGTATAAAGCGCTCTAAAAACTTTTGATGCCATATTAGTGATCGGTGGTTGAGTTAGTGTTAGATTCTTCCACTTCGTAAGTGGTTACTTTACCTCTAGGAGGCATTTCATATAAAGGCTTTCCTTCAGCTCGTAGTGCTTTGTAATTGTCTGCAGAAGACTTCAAGATTGACTTAACCTCTGCTTGGGCAATTACTGGGAAGGTTCTTGAATAAAGAAGGAATAAAACAAAGAAGAAACCAATCGTTCCAATAAATATTCCAATATCGACAAAAGTTGGTGAGAACATCGTCCATGAAGATGGAAGATAATCACGGTGAAGTGATGTAACGATAATCACGAAACGTTCGAACCACATACCAATGTTTACAACAATTGAAATAAAGAATGAGAACATTATACTCGTTCTTAACTTCTTGAACCACATGAACTGTGGAGAGAATACGTTACAAGTCATCATTGACCAATACGCCCAAGCGTAAGGCCCCGTAGCACGATTTAAAAACGCGTATTGCTCATATTCAACACCCGAATACCAAGCGATAAAAAGCTCTGTGATATAAGCACAACCAACAATTGAACCCGTAATCATAATTACAATGTTCATAAGCTCAATATGCTGAAGTGTGATATAATTCTCAAAGCCTACTACTTTTCGCATGATGATAAGAAGCGTGTTTACCATCGCAAATCCAGAGAAAATCGCACCTGCAACAAAGTAAGGAGGGAAAATCGTAGTATGCCATCCAGGAATAACCGAGGTAGCAAAGTCAAACGATACAATTGTGTGTACCGATAATACTAATGGAGTTGCAAGACCTGCAAGTACTAACGAAACCTCTTCAAAACGTTGCCAATCTTTAGCTCTACCTGTCCATCCGAAACTTAAAAGGCTGTAAATTTTCTTTTGAAATGGACGA
>CAJXMP010000261.1 GCA_913056515.1 uncultured Lewinella sp. | reverse complement strand
TATGGTTTACCCTACAACCAAAGAACCATGCTCCTGGTAAATTTCCGAGCAGATACAAGCTGAACTTCAACCTGTTTTGTAAATCGCTCATTTGCTTTTTAGCTTGACTTGTTAATCGAGGTAAGGCCATATGTTTATAATTATAAGTTTACTTAATTAGGGATATTATACTTTTTTTGTCCTATTCTTAAATTGAATTGCTTCTCTTTCTAATTTTAATTAAAAAAAATTAATTTTGGGACATCTTTTAAGGATGTTTTACATTCTATTTGAAGTCATTAAAACAAACCAATTCGAATGAATCTTCACGAATATCAAGGTAAGGAACTTCTTAAGAGCTATGGAGTAGCTATTCAAGAGGGTATTGTAGCCAACACTACGGAGGAAGCACTAGACGCTTTTAAACAATTGCAAGCTGAAACCGGAACTGAATTTGCAGTTATCAAAGCCCAAATCCATGCAGGTGGACGTGGTAAAGGTGGTGGTGTCAAGCTAGCTAAAGATGAAGCTGATGTAAAAGAGCACGCTGGAAACATCTTAGGTATGATGCTAAAAACACCTCAAACGCCAGGTGGAATGGATGGTGAAGGAAAGCTCGTTCGTAAGATATTGGTAGCAGAGGACGCTTACAGACCAGATTTCGATGCATGTAGTGAAATGTATGTATCTATTCTAATGGATCGTCAACGTAAGTGTAATGTGATCATTTATTCAACAGAGGGTGGTATGGATATTGAAGCTGTAGCTGAAGAAACGCCACACTTGGTTCATAAAGAATATATAGACCCAACTTTAGGTTTACAAGGATTTCAAGCTAGAAAAGTTGCCTTCAACTTAGGCTTAAGCGGAAAGGCTATGAAAGAGATGGTAAGATTTATCACTAAACTTTATAGTGCTTTTGTAGGTTCAGATGCCTCTCTTTTTGAAATCAATCCTACCTTAAAAACAGCTGATGATCGCATAGTAGCAGTGGATTGTAAAGTAACACTTGATGAGAATGCACTTTTCCGTCATAAGGATTTAGCAGAAATGCGTGATACAGATGAAGAAGATCCAACAGAAGTGGAGGCTAAAAGTTATGGCTTAAACTATGTAAACCTAGATGGAAATGTGGGTTGTATGGTAAACGGAGCTGGACTAGCTATGGCCACTATGGATATCATTAAACTTTCTGGTGGAGAGCCTGCTAACTTTTTAGATGTTGGTGGAACAGCTGATGCTGCTCGTGTAGAGCAAGCGTTCAGAATCATTCTTCGAGATCCTGCAGTTAAGGCTATTTTGATTAATATCTTCGGGGGAATTGTACGATGTGATCGTGTAGCCCAAGGGGTAGTAGATGCTTATAAGAATATGGGTAACATTAATGTACCTATCATTGTAAGACTTCAAGGTACGAATGCAGACTTGGCTAAAAAGATTATTGACGAGTCTGGTCTTGCAGTTAAGTCAGCCATTCTACTCCAAGAAGCAGCTGATCGAGTAAAAGAAGTATTAGAAGCTTAATTGCTTAGAGATAAAAAAGGGGCCTACAAAATCTTGTAGGCCCTTTTTTTATGCTATAAAAAGCAGCCTGTTACCAGGCTACTCCGTTATGATCATTGGATTATAACTTTTTTAGTAGCAACAGTTTGATTTTGCTCGTTTTGGATAATTAAGGAATAGATTCCCATTCCAAATGAGCTAATATCCATCAGGGTAGTCTCAGAAGTGATAAAGACTTTTTCAATATCATTTCCTAGTATATCAAATATGGAAACGGTATAACCGTCTGCATCTTCAAACTCAGGAAGATTAATATATAAATAATCATTTGCAGGATTAGGATAAACTTTTACCTCAGTTGGAATAGGATCTTGGGCAGTACCCAAGGTAACATTTATCAACAAGGTATCCGTTACCGTAACACTTTCAGTAACAACAATATTATTTATCACATCAACATTCTGTGTATCCACTGTCAAGTAAGTGGTAATGGTATCATAGATGAATACTGGTTCAATATTTGTATCTGCACAATTATCGATCTTTGAAATAGTGAATTGTAAAAATCCACTGTTATCCGTGTAATCATCCTCCGCAAAAGAGAATGTCTCCGTTAATCCTGTGCCTAAGAATGGATAGTTATAGACACTGTTTGGATTGATGACATCTGGGATTGGTCTTCTAAAACTTTGACCTTGCCATTGCCAGCCCATTTGTGGGAAGACATCCGCATATCCGCTTTTGATAATTCTGTAAGCAGGATCATGCGTATTGAAGCAACACATGTAATTATATTGGCCTTTTACCTCAAGAATATAAACTGCGTTATCTTCAGTTACTGGAGTTTCATACTCAAATGCCTGATCAAAGGTCATGGTAAATTGGTCGAAAAGAGTGGTATCGCATTGTCCAAATGAAGTGGTGCTAAGCGATAATAGCAGGAATAAACTTAAATAGATTGGTTTCATGTTTTACATTTATTGGGTTATACATTAAGTCTTTTGGTAATGGTGTGTGTTCTATAGTACCTGTAAGATGAGTTATATTTTGATTCAACTCAAGTTCTAATTGGTAAAGAATTTGGCATTTTCATGTATAGCTAAAAAAACAATCTGATTTGTCTGACTGACTACTTATTTCGAAGACCTCAAATCCACTTTCCTCGAAAATTTATGTAATTGATGAATATAAAAGTTACTTTTGTCGCTGTTGATTTTATAACATTAAATCAGGTTAAATCCTAAAGTTATTTATGGAGTTAGGAGTGGGATTGCTCATTATTGTGGTAAGTTGTTTGGTGATTTGGAGAGCTTCCAATGGCTTTGATATTGCTTCGGTATATCTAGGAAGAAACTTATCTGATGGCGTAAGAGGGGCAACCATTAATGCCATAGGGAGCTCCATGCCTGAATTATTTACTACACTTTTCTTTTTATTTGCTGCTGGTGAGGTCGATAAGTTTGCTGGAGGAATTGCCACTACAGCAGGCTCCGCTATATTCAATACTATGGTGATACCTGCATTGGTCATTTTTGCAGTAATTGGTGCTGGATTGAGCAGAAAAATACAGGTTTCAAAACGGGTAGTTTTACGGGATGGTATCTCTTTAATTATCGCAGAAATTATCCTGTTATACCTTATATCAGGAGATACTTTACATTGGTGGCATGGACTTATTCTAATGGCTATGTATTTGGTTTATGTAGTTATACTTTTAGGTTCCATGCGTGGCAAATCTGCTGAAGCGGAAGTGGAAGAATTTTATGAAAATGATGGCGCGTCCTCCAAATTAAGGGCTTTTATTACCCTAAATTGGGAAGTGGTTTTTGTCAAAAATCGATTAAACGCTAAAAATGCATGGGCTTTACTTTTAGCATCTATGCTGATCATTGGCCTAGCCTGTTTTTTCTTGGTTGGTGCATGTGAACAAGTAGCCCACAGTTTAGGTGTTAATACGTATTTCGTGGCTGTAATTTTGGCTTCTGCTGCTACTTCAGTACCTGATACTATTTTATCGTATAAGGATGCCATTGCAGGTAAATATGACGATTCTTTAGCTAATGCATTAGGTAGTAATATTTTTGATGTGTGTTTTGCTTTAGGCTTCCCTTTGTTTTTATATACTATGATTTATGGACCAATTGGAATGCCTGCCGAAACCGTAGATGATATTGCAGAGCTACGTATCACATTAGTTATCCTTACCATTGTTGCTTTCTTTGTGTTCTATTTGGGTAGATACATGGGAAAAGTAAAAGCATTCATCTTAACTGGAACTTATATTTTGTTCACTGCTTTTATTATTGCCAAAGCATTAGAAGTCAGTTGGGCTATGCAATTGGGTGATTGGTTAAGATCCTT
>CAJXMP010000260.1 GCA_913056515.1 uncultured Lewinella sp. | reverse complement strand
ATCAAAACTTTAAAACTGCTGAGCATATTAAGCAGTTGGAAATTGATCAAATCCAGGAGCCAGGGATGTACAGATTCTGGTTAGAGCTGGCAAGTGATGGTATGGGTAGACCTATTGAAATTCCTATTCTTATTGCTAAAGGTGTCGAGGAAGGTCCAGTGGTTGGCTTAACTGCCGCTGTCCATGGTAATGAATTGAATGGTATTCCTGTTATCCAACGACTCTTTAGAGAATTGGATGTAGAACAAATGAAAGGTATAGTCGTAGGCGTACCTATTGTAAACGCCCCATCCTTATTGCGAAAACGTCGCAGATTTTTAGATGGTACGGATTTAAATCACATCATGCCAGGTAAAGAGGATGGTACGGTAAGTCAGATTTATGCTTGGCGATTTGTAGATAAGGTTTTGAATCAATTCGATTACCTGGTTGATTTACATACGGCAAGTAATGGTCGGGTGAATTCTTATTACATTAGAGCAGATATGAGTGATGAGGTTGTTCGGAAAATGGCTCTTTTACAAAATGCTCAAATTATTGTACACAACCCTCCTAATGATAATACGCTTAGAGGTACAGCAGGAGAACTAGATATCCCAGCAATTACTTTGGAAGTCGGAGACCCAAATATGTTTCAAAAAGGGATGATTCGAGATGGTATGACAGGTATTCATAATTTGTTGTCTTGGTTGAATGTTACAGATTTTGAAATAGAAGAAAATGATTCTGAAACAGTACTTTGTAAGCGTTCATATTGGATATATACCGATGAAGGTGGTATGCTACAAGTATATCCTAAAGTAACTCAAATGGTAGAAAAAGGTGAACGCATTGCCACACTAAGAAATGTTTTTGGCGATGTTCTAAAAGAATATTTTGCACCTGAAGATGGAGTGGTCATTGGAAAGAGTACCTCTCCTGTCAATCAAACAGGAGGTCGTATACTGCACCTAGGAATAATTAAGAAGAATAAAACATAAAGATTTAGTTACTAGATAGTTAGTCTTTTTATTTAATTTAATAACAAGTTAATCCATTAAAACAACTCAAATTATGTTAAAGAAAATTCTCATTATCATAGGGGCTATTCTAGCCTTACCATTCTTAATTGCAGCATTTGTAAAAAAAGATTTTGGTGTAGAACGTAGTGTTGTGATAGATAAACCTGTTGCAGAGGTGTTCGATTATGTTTCTAAGGTGCGTAACCAAGCTAATTATGCCGTTTGGTCACAAATTGACCCAGATATGGTACCTACTTACACCGGTGAAGATGGAACTGTAGGGTTTGAATACAGTTGGACAAGTGAGCACCCAAATGTAGGCAATGGCAGTCAAACCATTACTCAAGTAATTGCAGGTGAACGCATTGATCATGCCTTGCATTTTATGTCGCCTTTCGAATCTACTGCAGACTCTTGGATGGAAACTCAAGCAATAGGAGCGGATCAGACCGAAGTAACTTGGGGCTTCACCACCCGAGTGGCTTATCCAATGAATCTAATGCTGGCTATGATGGACATGGAAGGTGTTATTGCAAAGGATTATGATGCTGGATTATCTAACCTTCAAGCCATAATGAATAGTGATGAATAAAGTTAAAACAGAACTCAAGTGGACTGGAATTTACTTTTTGTTGATTTTGGTATGGATGTTTTTAGAACGCATCTCTGGGCTGCATGATGAGCATATTGCTCTGCATCCCTTGGTGACTATGTTTTTCTTGATTCCTGCTATAGCAGTATATGTTTTAGCCATTCGAGATAAAAAAAGACAGTTAGGAGGTCAATTGACTTATAAAGAAGGCTTGATTTCAGGGCTTATTTTGACCCTAGGAATTACAATTTTGAGTCCTGTGGCTCAGTGGGTAATTTCCTATATAATTACACCAGATTTTTTCACCAATGCTATATCTGCATCGGTTGAATTAGGGTATTATGCTAATACCGAAGAGGCAGAAGCATATTTTAACTTTGAAAACTATCTCAAGCAAAGTGTCCAAGGGTCTCTGATGTTTGGCGTGATTAAGTCGCTCATTATACCATTGTTTTTAAGAAGTAAAAATTAATAAAAAAAGGACTTGTACATCTTACAAGTCCTTTTTTTTATTTCCCACTCATTTCGAGGTAATATGCTAGTCTAGGATCTGCACCATGTGCTGCTTTGTAGGTCATAGCAATTTCCTTTAACTCATCCCTGATTTCTGGGAATTGCTTGCTGAGATCTATGTTGTTGAAAGGGTCTTTTTGTACGTCAAAAAGCTCAATTTCTTCATCTGTTGCATGCCACCTTAAAAACCAATTATCCTTTCTTACCCAGTATCCCTCAATATGTCTGCCCATTACATCTGATGGATCCGCACTCCTCGAAGTAACTACATTTCCTACAATATATGGTCTACCCGTATTGGAGTCACCTTCAATGATGCTTTTAAAGGATTGTCCATAAAACGATTCAGGGATTTCAATTCCTGCATAGTCTAATATGGTTGCAGGGATATCTGCACTATGTATAAGTAAATCAGATCTTTGGCTGTTTTCGATCTGGTTTGGAAAGGAGAAAATGATAGGTGTTTTAAAGGATAAATCATAGATGGAACCCTTGCCTTTGTCCCCTCCATTGTGTGACCGTTGTGGATCATCCCAATATTCTGCTTTGGGCTCCTGCTCCCAGCCATTGTCGTTAACATAAACAATTAAGGTGTTTTCATAGAGCTTATGTGCCTTCAAATATTCGACTAATTGTCCCCAAGCATCATCAAACCAAGTACAATTGGCATAATACTGTTTGGCAGATTCTGACATGTCTTGGTCCTTGTATATATCATAGTATTTTGCTGGCGCATCAAAAGGATAATGTGGTAAAGAAGGTGCAAACCACATGAAGAATGGTTGACCCTTGGTTTCTTCTAAAAAATCATAGGCAGGTTGATTCGTCACTCGAGCTAAGTCCATACCTTCGCCACCCATATGTTTGAGGAACCATCCAGCAGTTTTTTGTTCCTCCTCTGTCCATCCTTTGGTCATACCATGCGTAAATCCTCCATTTTGATAGTTGAATTCCCACCATTTACCGCCTTGAAAGCTGGCGTAACCTTTTTGTGCTAATAATTTAGGTAAGGTCTCAAATTGATTAAAACCTAGTGCCATGCGATCAAATTTTTGCTTATAAGCAAAAGCTGAGTCAAGTGGGATTCCCTGCTCCTCAATAGCCTTATCCATATAAGCAAAATTTTGCTTATTGAAATCAATGGGTAGTAAACTTGTTAAGAGTGTTTGTAGAGATGGCCTGCAATGGTTATCAGACACATATCCTTGATGGAAGACTATGCCACTAGCTGCTAAGCTATCCATATTTGGTGTTTGGATATAATCCGCACCAGTAAATCCAAAATATGGATAGCCCTGATCATCACCTACCAGTAAAATGATATTAGGTAAGGCTGAATCAGGTGATGTATTAGTATGTTCAGATTTACTACAACTAAGTAAAGTGGTGAATAGTACAAGTACTACTACCGATAATGTTGTATGCTTCATTTCGATGTTTTAATTTGTTATTGTCAAATTATGTGGGGTATATGCTAAAAATAACGTTTATTAGTATTAATCTAGGTGGAAAGCAGGAACTAGAGAAAATATGATAATGAATGGCTTAATAATGTAAACTAAGTATGGTATTTGCAGAAACAAATCGCTTTATACTCAGAGCAATAGAACCAAAAGATGTAGAAGGGATGTTCCTCCTTGATTCAGATCCTAGGGTGCACACCTACTTGGGTAATAATCCCATTCAATCTAAAGACCAAGCTCAAACCATCATAGAAGCGGTCCGCAAACAATATACGGAG